>JACRMZ010000029.1:0-7110 GCA_016219455.1 Candidatus Aenigmatarchaeota archaeon | reverse complement strand
AGTCGCCTGCAAGCAGCCCGTGGAAAATCGGATTATCGACTGCAAATATCTTTTTCACCCTCGCCACACGCTGCTTCCTTACGATGTCAGAAGTCTCTGTCAAATCAACATACGGCCCCTCGTCGGCCATCTCGCCAGTGAACTCCATTATCATGACGATGTCAGCTTTCGGGACGGCGTGGCCGGCAAGCTCTACAAGCTCTGTGCTCTTCAGCGCGTTGGCTATGCCCAGTTCCGGCTTCTCAGTCGAAATTGCCGCAGCAATAAGAACCTGAATCGGCGAGCCGATGCAATACGCAAATTCCTTGAGCCCGCGTGAAATGAACTTGCCAAAATCCCTTTCAAGAATCCTGAAAACCATCCTGTCCTTCCCTATCACCATGCCGCGGTGGAAAGACGCGTTTATCCCAAGCTCCTTGTCCCTTGCGATAACGATGCCGGACGAGACGTACGGGCCGCCGTCTGTGGGGTAGTATGTAAGGATTGGGATTTTTCCAAGGTCAACTTCCATTTCCCTGTAATCGTGCTTTTTGGAAACGAAAGGCTCCTTGGGATTGTCTATGGCGTTGGCGAGAGTTTTTATTATCTCGTCTTTTTTTATGCCAAGTCCGATTGCCACAAGCTCGCGGGAGCCGCATATGTTTGAGGCAACTGGGATACGGGAGCCTTTGACGTTCTCAAAAAGCAGCGGCGTGGAGCCTGCCTCCTTTATTATTGCGGGTATCTCGAATCTCGGGTCGACGCTTCTCTTAACTCTCTTAAGCAACCCGGCAGAATCGAAAACTTGCAAAATGTCTTTCATGAAAATAAATTGCTCCCAAAGGGTTTAAGCTTCTTTTGTCCAGCAGGCATCGGTTCTGCGTATTTTATGTAGCCATTATAAAGTGCTAACTTTTTGGCAGCTAATCGGGAAGTGGCCGGGTATCGCAATTCAGAAAACCGAAAGGAATATAGTCCTTATGCTGAGGATGCAGATAAGAAGCCCGACAGCAGTCAGCATATGTTTCTCCGGGAGGGACTTCGTCGCGAACGCTGCTATGGGTGCGGCAAGCGCCCCGCCTATTATCAGCCCTGCTATCACTTTCCAGTTCTGGAGCCCTATCGTAAGGAAGAATGTTGCGCTTGACGCCATCGAAATGAAGAACTCTGCGGCGTTCACGGAGCCTATGGTAAAACGCGGCGTGTGTCCCTTCTCTACTAGCGTCGTTGTCCCGACAGGCCCCCAGCCTCCCCCGCCGATTGAATCAAGGAAGCCGCCGATAAACCCCAGCGGGGCCATGTTGATCTTGGGGGTCCTGGGTTCCCTGTTGCTGGCTGCAAGAAGTATCCTCACTCCCATCAGGAGAAGATAGAGCGAAACAAATGGTTTCAGTTTTTCGCCAGGCAGCGCCGTGAGTATGTAAGCCCCCATGACGGCGCCAATGACTCCCGGAACCACGAGTTTTTTGAAAATCTCCTTGTCGACATTCCCAAGCTTCAGGTGGGAAATCCCTGAGATTGCCGTAGTGAACACTTCTGACGAGTGGACGGAAGCGCTTGATATCACCGGAGTAACGCCAACGCTGAGCAGGAACGTCGTGGATGTTATGCCGTAAGCCATCCCCAGCGCGCCGTCGACTAGCTGCGCAAGAAAACCGACAACAATGAACGCCACGATTGTCGTCGCCCCAATCTCGCCTGTGAATACCTCGAGTGAAATGTTTTGTTTTGAAGAGGAAAGGAAGGCGTTTATGTCCTGCCTGAAGAACGACACAAGTATGACAATCAGGCAGAGAAGGCGGAAAAGGAAGACTATTATCCCTGCTCTCCTCGATTTTGGCTGTTCGCCGAAAACGCCAAGGAATGCATCGCCCTCGCCCATAGTCATATATGGGTGTTTGGGTTAAAAACGCTTTTTAATGTGTTGTGCTAATTATGGTGAGGTGATTGAATGTCCAAAGTAACGATAAAATCGATGGAAAACGGCCCTTCAATAGTGGAGGTTGACGGGAAAGCAGTCCAATGGCTCTGCAGATGCGGCCACTCCAACAAGAAGCCCAGTTGCGACGGTTCCCACAGGAAAGCGGAATTCAAAGCTCCGGCATCAGAGACAAAGGTACTGTGATTATGAAAGTCGTCTTGTCCGCAAAGGAGAACGGCTCGCTCAAGGTTTTCGTGGACGAGGAAAAGAAGTTTTCCCTGTGCAGATGCGGTAAATCCAAAAAGCCCCCGTACTGCGACGAATCGCACAAGGGGACGTTCATTGCGCCGGCTTTCGAGATAACCGTGGCTCAGGGATAGCATAACGGATAAAAACCGTTGATGAGGACGGCGCTAGACAAACTCTATCCCGTCGTTTATCCTGAACTCGTTCCAGTTTGTAGAGTGCTCCGTGCCTTTCAATGAAAACGCCCTCAAAAATCTTTTCAATCCCTCCTTGGAGTTCTCGAGTTTTATCTCAAACACGCCGTCGAAGACGGACCGCAGGAACGACTCTGTTGCGGGGTCAACGCTCCCATCGGCAAGTGAGAAGAATGATGTCGCAGATTTCCCCCGCAAACGGCCTATGGATGAGTGGACGAATGACTCAAACATCTTTACCGACACGAGGGGAAGCATCGTTGTCAACGAGTCAAAGACAAACAGGACGTTAGCCTTACCATCAATCTCTTTGTCTATCGCCATGGCAAGGGCAGTCGGGCTGTCCAGGCGCGGCGTCTCTGTCCATCCAGTGTTGAAGCGCCAGCTATAGGCGTCTATTATCGACAACGTCTCGCTTCCGTACACCCTTCCGCTGAAAAACTTCTTCAGCTCTTCCGGATACTTGTCGGTGTCGAGGAAAACTACGTTCCCTTTTTTTTCAATCCAGCTTTTCGATAGATGCTTCAGGAAGGTGGAAAGCCCGCACCCAGGAGGTCCTATTAACAGGTAACTTTCAACCGGCAAACCGCCCTTGGCAATCGGCTTGAGGGAATCGAGAAGGTTCTCCATGGCTATAATTTGTCATGGACACTTATTACTTTGTCACAGAGCTGTACTATCTCCGCCCGAGTCTCGCGTGACATGGTGTCGTCTACGGAAAGGAGAAGGCAGCTTGCCCCGTTTATCCTTGCCTTTGTCACAAGCGAATGGGCAAAGCGCACGAAGATTTCAGTCTTGTTGTGCATCAGAAATGACGTCAACGTGTCCACCAAGACTGCCTTATCCTCCCCGCCATTGCAGATGGCGCCTGACATGGCAATGGATATCTGGGTGAGCGCATTAGGACCGTCCATATACCATACCTTGCCCTCAACGTTTTGCTTCGATGTTCCTGTTACGCAATCGATGACAGCTATTTTATTGGTGTCCAATGAAAGGCCATTGTAGAACTGCAAAAGGCTGGTATACGGCTTGGTTCCCGAAAGGACGATGCAAAAAATGTTCCTGTCAACAAGCGCCTTCAGTGAGACGATTTCAGCCTCTGTCAGGCTTTCAGCCGGGACTTCCAGCAGTGCTATCCATCCTTTCCCGAGGCTGTCGATGTTTTTCTCAATCAATGCCTGGTCAATCATTCAGCTACCCCTATAACTGCGTCAGCCTTCAACGCTATGTCACGCACGAACTTCTTCTGCGCAAGGTCCTTGGCGACATTGAAAACAAGGGTGCAGTTCTCTTTCCGCACGGTGCTCACAAGGAATTCCGAAAGCCTCATGGTCTCGGACAACGGCTTGTAAAGCGCGATTGTTGAAATCGAGTCTATGTAGATGAACTTTTTCCCTTCCAATTTCCCCAGCGAGGTGTATACGGCGCGGACAAGCTCGTCTACTTCGACACGCTCGGAAATATAAACGCAATTTCCTGTTTTCTTTTCTTCGGCAAGTGGCGAAGCCGCGTCTATGAACACGAGCTTTTTTGTGTCTATCCCGTTTCTGCTGAGGATTGAAGATATGTTGGAGCACGGCCGCTGGAAGCTCACGTAGACGCCCCTGTACCCAAGGTCGATGAGTACCTTGACAGAGGCGGAGCCTGCTTCCAAGTAACGGTCTGCAGGCAACTCCATCATTATCACTTTCTTGTTGCTTTTCAGCACGTTCTCCAATGCCGCCATCAATTCAGTCGCCATCCCTCAGCCTCCTTATCGTCTCTGTTTCCTTTCCGCTTTTTATGTCAAGTTCTATGTCTTCCATCAGGTCGTTTATGAGGTAACGGACTGAAACGAAGCCCGTGACCTTCCCGTTGTTGTCAAGCGCCGGGGAAATCACGCTCCGGACCCAATATATGGTGCCGTCCTTTGCCTTGTTCCTTATGTCCCCTCTCCACACCTTTTTGCTTTCAAGGGCGTTCCAGAACTTTTCCCAGAAGGCCTGCGAGTGAAAACCGGAGCTCACGATGCTATGGTTTGCGCCAACGAGCTCCTCTTTCGTGTATCCTGAAAGTTCGCAAAAGACGGCGTTTGCGTAGTTTATTTTCCCGTCCGTGTCCGTCTTGGAAACGATGTAGCAGCGGTTTAGCATCTCCATTATCTGATTGGTGTCGCCTAATCCCTCCCTGAGGTGATTCATCTCTTCCTTCAACTGTGGGGTAGTCTCCCTCATCGCCAGCTTCAGGCTGACAATAGTCCTGTTGAATGAGCGTGCAAGATCGGATATCTCGTCATCGCCGTTTTTTATCCTTTCGTCTATCTCCGAGTCGAGCTTTCCCTTGCTTATGTCGTCTATGATCCTTGTCAACTTCACTATTGGTTTTGATATGATATAGGAAAGAGCAATTGAAAGGGGTATCGACAAGATAAGTGCCACTATCACCACTTCGACCACGACTGATGTGGCGGCTCCCAATGTTCTCTCCCTTTCCATGGATGCAAAGTCCAGCGTCTTGACTGAGTCGGAAAAAGCGTTGTCTACCTGGCTGCGCCTCTTGTTGAAGAAGTTCTGTATTCCCGTGGCATAAATCGCCTTGTTGGCGGAGTAGTTGGAGCCGTCCAAAACGGCTATGGCCTCGCTGTTTTTCTTTTGCCCGGAAAGGGATATTGACCTGTATTCAAGCTCTACAAGCTCCAGGTTTGATTTGTCGATGTCACGGAAAAACTTCTTGTCAACGTCGTCGCCTTTTTCCAACACAGACTTTATTATCTTGTCAAGCTTGGGCTCAGCATCCCTGTATCTTTTTTCCCATTTTTTATCCCCTGTTAATGCATAGTTGCGCGCCGACTGCGTCAGAATCTCGTCATAGAACCTTACCTCCTCGCCAAGGCTCTCCAACTCTGATGTGTATATGACGTTGTCAAAGCTTTCCTTTATCTTCTGGGGCACATCGACTCCAAGAGGCCTGGCAATGCCATTCAGCTCTGATATGGAAACGATACCGACAACAACGACCAAAAGCGCCATCGCAACGAACCCGGCGGCAATCTTGGTCCATATGTTCATTCCTCCCCCCGCTTCCCTATTATTTCAAGCACTGAATGCTTGAATTTCCTGGCGTCTTCTTTTTTCAAAATGCCTTCATTCTCCAGCTCGTCTATGTAGACAGAGACGTTCCTCGCACTTATCCCACGCTTCTTCATCTCCCTGAAAACCGACGCTCCCATCGGCCCGAGGTATCTCCGGAACTCCGCGTCTATAATGTCCTCAGTCGTCTCTGAGATCTTCCTTGAGACACCTGTCGTTACCCCTTCGTATCCGGAAAGAGACCGCCCTATAACAATCCCTTCCGAACTTATCTCATATAACCGCAGGCCCTTGCTGTGGGCGCTGCCATTGACTTTTACGACGTTCATGACCCTCCTCAGCTCCCCGTTCATTTCCACATAACGGAGCATGATGATGTTGTCTGGCATGACCTGCGACCTTCCGTCTATCTTCTCGCTTCCTGAAACCAGGCCTGTGTTTGCTGTAAAGAGGCTTGTGACTTCCTTGCTTTTGAGGTATGCTTCAAGGCTTCTGGAAAAACTGTTGTAGTTTTCCTCTGGGAACGTGTTGTACAGTGCAGACAGCGAGTCGACTGCACACCTCTTTATGCTGCCCTTTTCTATCGCGTTGGCTATGCCCATAAGATGCTCGTCTATGAACTTCTCACCAGGGTACAGCGAGCGGATGGTAAGTAGCCCCCTTTTCTCAAAGTCATCAAAATTTATCCCAAATCCCTTGGCGTTCCTTATTATCTGCTCGCGGCTCTCCTCGAAGCCGGCATATCGGCACGCTTCGCCGCGGCGCAGCCCTTCTGCAATGAACTGGATTGACGACAATGATTTGCCAGCCCCGCTTGGCCCTGTTATAAGGGTGGATGAACCGGCAAAAACGCCGCCTCCCATCATATCGTCGAGAGTCCCGTTGCCAGCTGAGACCCTCACAGACGACGAGCCGTGGGAAAGCGCCAGATGGAACTTCGGGAAAATCGAAATGCCTTCCCTGGTTATCCTATAGAAAAGCTCGTCCGAGCGGTAGCCCTTACCCCTTACTTTTATTATCTGGAGGCGGTGCTGGAGTCCCTCCCCTACCTTTACCTGGTCCAGGCGTATGATTGCATCGGATATGAACTCCTCAACGCCATAGACAGAAAACTTGTTTTCATCATGCACTTCGCTTGTGAGAATGGTGGTGCATCCCAAAGACGCAAGCGTTTTGCCCAGCTCGAACATGAACCTCCGTATGCCAGCCTTGTCATCTATGCTGTATGCGATTGCGGTTATCGAGTCTATGCACAACCGCTTGGCGTCGCACTTCTTGACTTCGTTCTCTATGAACTTGAGCGTTTTCTCGGCATTGAACTCGCCAATTTCCCTTGCGTCAAGTATCTTTAGCGACTCGCTTTCAACCGCATCCCGCGAATAAAAATCCATCACCTCAAGGTTCTTCAGCGTCCGGAAAAGGGGTTCTGTCAAAGTTATGTAAATGCCGTTCTCGTTTTTCCTGACGCCTTCAAATAGCCACTGGAACGCAAACGTCGTTTTCCCCGAACCGGATGAGCCTGACAGCAGAACAACAGAGCCCTTGGGGAAACCGCCTGACAGGATGTCGTCAAATTCCTTTATGCCGGTTCTTGAGCTTTCCGAGGAAACTTCCATCTGATAACCTGTTTTATCTATTTGATTAGGCTTCTTTTAAATGTTCTAGGCGCTGTTCATGAACACTATCAGATCGGAAGAGC
>JACRMZ010000055.1 GCA_016219455.1 Candidatus Aenigmatarchaeota archaeon | reverse complement strand
GCCCCCGCAAGTCCCTTCCCTGTATGTCAGTTATTGCCCGTATTCCTTGGGAACGGAGATTCTGGGCGACCTTTATCGCCTCTCCAAGGAGGTCCTTCTTTACGGCTATGACGGCAACAGAGCTTTCCAGCGTGCTTTTTATCGCACCCTGCGACTCAAGGGAAAGCAGCATCCTCTCTATCCCACCGGCAGCCCCCACGGAAGGCGTCGGCTTTCCGAAAATCCCTACAAGCTCATCAAAGCGGCCTCCTCCGGCTATCGAGCCTGCGTCGCCGCAGCGCACTTCAAAGACGATTCCTGTATAGTAATCGAAACCCCTGACAATTGAAGAGTCAAAATCACACTTCTATCAGCTTCCTGCTGTTCATCGCGACAGTATAATCCTTCAGTCCTGCAGAGTCCATGATGCCGCAAGTAACGGCTATGATTTCCGCGTCTGACGCTGGATTGGAAGAGCCGAAAATCTCTGCATCCCACTGCCAGAACCACCGGTATCTCCCGTGCTGTGGGTTATCGTATCTCCAGACGCTGCCTATGTTGGCTGCCCGTACTGGAAGCGGCAGCTGCTTTGATGCAATCATCCTTGCCATTCCCACTGTGAGGTCAAAACGCAACGCCAGTTTTTCGCCCTTTTTGTCCTCGAATGAATAGATCTCCTTTTCTATTTCCGGCCCGGACTTTGCCACAAGCGTCTCCAGATACTCAAGTGGCGAAGGCTCCATGAATGCAAAACCGTATGAACGCAGCACTTTTTCTATCCTTGAATAGAGCCACTTTCTCCTGTCGAACTCCTCAAACCAAATGTCGCTAACGCCCTTTGGAGTCTCGAACCTCATGGTTAACACAGTGAGCCAACGGTTTTATATTTGGAATGACGCCAGCCATGAAAGCAGGAAAGCCAGCAAAAGCCCCACTCCTATGCCTATCAGCAGGCCCTCCACTAGCCCGTCGACTCGCCTGACGACATTTACTGTAGGGGCTGTCAGGTTCGAAGAGAATGAGAACTCGCCTGCGTAGACAAAAAGCGTTCCGGCAGATGAAACGTTTGCTTTGTAATAGATGTAATCAGCAGTCTCCTTTCCCTTCGTGGGTTTGTAGCTTTTCCATGGCCAGAACCCTCCTATGGAAATGTCGTTCTCTGTCAAATTATTCTCACTCAGCCAGCTCTTGGGGACACGGAACTCGACTTCGCCTGAAAACTCGCTTGTTGTGTTGAAAAAACCGTAGGAAATCGGAGGCGCCTGGGAAATCTCGTGCGCGTTTATTATATATGGGCCATAATCCTTGGAATTGTTGTTTATGTCAAACGGCCTTATGAAAAACTCGGTTGACCCGTTTGTTTCCATCACAACTTGGCGTTTCCAGACACTTCCGTCCTTTTCCATTTTCGAAAACGTGCCGTTGATTCCAATCAACACGCTGTCCATTCCGACATTGTCTTTTGCAGAAACATCAATGTAAGCAGTTGTCCTGTTGCCAATCAGGAACAGGTCCTTTTCGTATGTAACAGACACCGTCGGCGGCAGCCTGTCTTCAAGAACAGAGAAGTAAAACGACGGGGATTTCACAATGTTCTTCTCCTCGTCAGTCACCTTGATGTAAAAGAACCTGACATTGAGCGTCTTTGGCGTATAAACCGTGGAGAACCATCCGTCCCACGGCGTGCCGGAAACTAAGGAAGCGGGGTAGGAATCGTTGCCAACAAAAACCTCTGCCTTGCTTGCACCAACGTTGTCACTTATCCTGAAGATGAATTTTTGCTCCGTCCCTATTGTAACTTCTTTGCCAAAAGTGATGTTCTGGATTTCCGGGGCAGAGGACTCGCGCTCCGTCTTTGCCATCACAAGCTGGCTAAAAATAAAGTTATGCTCCCATATCCCCTCGGTTTCACCAAAGTACAGATTAGTGAAATTGATGCCTATCCAGTGCGCGCCTTTCAAAAGGTACGTTGGTTTTTCTGTAAGCGGAACAAGGGTATCGTTTTCGTGGAATGTGATATCCCGGTTTGGTGTGTAATTCATCCCATCAAGGGTTATGTTGGCATATAGGGGAAAGTTTGCTTTTCGTTTGGGGATAAAAATGGAATACGTCCCGTTTGCCGCTTCGAAAGAGATGTTCACCCTCCCATAACCGTAGGATGAAAAGTTTGACTCTACAAAAACCGCGCCGTCAAAGCGCGAGCCCCGCGGGAAGCTGAACGCTCCGTAAGAGAACGGAGAAACGCAGCACTGGCACAGCGGGCTTCCAGTGTACTTATCGCAGCTTATGCCTGAAAATGAGCTCTCGACTTTCCCGATGGAAACAAAATCCGCCAATGCAATTGACGACAGAAGAAGGAAGAATACAAGCGCTTTCACAATATTACTTTAACTCCGGATAATAAATTCAATATTCCTCCATGGGCTGTATTCTGGCGTCCTTTTCGCCTGTTTTCGAGAGGCTTTCAGCCAGAGCCGCGGCAAGCTCGAAGTTTGTTATAAGCGGTATGTTCCTGTCAGCAAGCGCCCTCCTTATGCCGTATTTTCGCTCAAGCTCCTCTTTGCTGGAAGACCTTGGTATGCATATTGCAAGGTCAAGGGAAGACGGAAGATTGCCAGAAACTTCCTTTGCAGCTATTCCGTGCCTCCTTAGGAAGGCCAGGGTTTTTTCCGTGGCAAATATGTCCACGCCAAGGCCCGAAAGCCTCCTTGCGGACTCGAGGAACTCTTCCCTCCTATCCTCTCCGCTTATGGACAAAAGGACGCCTTTCCTTGGAACTGGAATGCCGCTTGAAACCATAGCCTTGACAAGGGCGTCGTTGAAATCATAGCCAAGGCAGCCAACTTCACCTGTCGAAGACATCTCGACGCCAAGTATCGGATCTGCGCCTTTCAATCTGGAAAATGAAAATTGCGGGGCCTTTACCCCGACAGCGGTGCGTTTGGACGAAACAGCGCAATTCTCCATTCCGAGCATCGACTTTATAGCAAGGGAAATAATATTGGAGCCGATGACCTTTGAAACGAACGGCATTGAACGCGATGCCCGCAGATTGCATTCTATAACCGAAACCTCGCCGCCTTTCACAAGGAACTGGACGTTGAACGGGCCGCTGATGTTCAGTGCCTTTGCCAGCTTCCTTGACTTGTCAAGGATATCCTGCTTCACGCTTTCCGGAAGTTTCTGTGAAGGAGTAACCATTGTCGCATCCCCTGAATGCACGCCTGCATTCTCGATGTGCTCTGTTATGACGTGCTCCCAAAGATCGCCCTTTCCGGAAACACCGTCAAGCTCCACTTCCATCGCATTCTCGATGAACTTGCTTATGACAACTGATTTTTCCAGCGGCATTTTCTGAAGGTACTCGCTGAGCTGTCCGGCGTTGTATATGACTCGCATGGCCTCCCCGCTGAGGACGTAACTGGGCCTTGCTATCACGGGGTATTCCACACTCGAAGAAAAGGCAAGGGCCTCTCTGATGTTTGAGAGCCTGGACCATTTTGGCTGGCTTATGCCAAGGGAATCGCAGAGCTTTGAAAACTTCTGCCTGTCCTCGCAGCAATCAATGCTCTCCATTGCTGTCCCGATTATCTTTGCGCCTCTTTTCCCCAGCGGCAAAGAAAGCTCGTTTGGCGTCTGGCCGCCCATGGAAACAACAATTCCCTGGGGGGATTCCATTTCATATATGTCCAAAACCCTTTCCAGTGTGAGCTCCTCGAAATACAGGGAGTCGCAAACATCATAGTCTGTGGACACCGTCTCTGGAT
>JACRMZ010000054.1:5362-14247 GCA_016219455.1 Candidatus Aenigmatarchaeota archaeon | reverse complement strand
CAGGGCTCGCTTGGCATTGTGTGCAGGGCAGGTGATGATATCGCGCATACGCTAAAAAAAATGGAGCACCCCAAATCACGCAGAGAGGCTGAAGAAGAGCGCGAATGCGTCATGTCGCTAGGCGCAGACTGCAAAACCCCGCTTGGCGTGCTGGCTAGGGAAAAGGGGGGGAAGATAAAAATGTACGGTACCCTATGGACTGATGGCAGGCTTGTGAGAAAGACCGTCTCGGGGAAGCGCGGCGTTGGGAGAAAACTGGCAAAAATGTTAAGGTGAGATATGGAAGAATGGCTTGTGTTGTCTTTAGTTTCAATGCTTATGTGGGGGCTCTGGGGGTTCACCGGCAAAGTCGCCGTTGACGGCCAAGGATGGAGCTCTGCATTCACCATAGCAAGCATAAGCGCCATTCTGGTGACACTTGGGTTTTTCGCCTACCAGCGCCCTCCCATAAAGGAGATTTCATGGTACGCCATAGCCGCAGGCGCAATAGGGACCCTGGGGACAATAGCGTATTATCTTGCACTAGAGAAGGGGCGCGCGGCAATTGTCGTCCCCCTTACTGCCCTTTACCCAGGAATAACAATACTTCTCTCATTCCTCGTTTTGGGGGAAAAAATAACATTTTACCAGAGCGTTGGGATTATTCTGGCCATGGCCTCCATGGTGCTGATGTCGCTATGAAAATACATGGAGAAAAAATAGCCATTACAAGCGCTGCAGGCCACTCAAGGGAAGCCTTCCGCAAACTGGCAAAACTCGGGGCACGGGTTTTTTCAACTCCTCTCGTGAAAATAAAGAAGCGGGAATTCAAAATTCCAAAGTCAGACGCATACGCCTTTACAAGCGTGGAGGGTGTCAACGCCGTTCTGGGTAAACTGGGGAAAAGGGGCTTTCTCAAGAGATTCAACGCAAGCAGGGTGTTTGCCATAGGGCCATTGACAGGAGCATCACTGCGGAAAATCGGGATACGGCCGAGGGTCCCGGAAAAATACCATTCTTCAAGCCTGGCAAAATTAGTTTTGAAGTCCGGCGCAAATAACATCGTTGCCTTCCGCTCATCCAGAGCAGGCAGTGAGATGAAAGGATTGCTGAGGGGGAAAGTACGATACAGGGAAATAGCGGCATATGAGATAAACCCGATAAAACGCCGCATTGACGCGGCGATAATATTTGTCACCAGCGCCACAGCAGCAAAGGCGCTTCCAAAAACGGCTGCTTTTATGGTTTCAATCGGGCCCCACACATCTGAAGCCCTGAAAACGAGGGGGATGAGCTTCATTGAGGCAAGAAGGCACACATTGGATGGGATGATAACGGCTTTAAAACGCGCTAAAACTGTTACTGCCTAGCATAACATGCGCTTCTCAAAACATCAAAATCAGACGGCTCAGATCGTTGTTTTTGGCAATTACCAATATTACTGCCGCTAGAATTTTTTTGTTCCCTGATATAGAATAATCTGTTATATTGTGCCTTCCTGGACAACGATGCCTTTCTTCGTGATTTGGTACGGGTAGACGGACATCCCGTGCTCTGTCCTCCTCATCTTTCTGACCTGCATTGTCCTAAAGCATGTTTCGCCTGCTGAAATCATCTGGAGCAAAAGGACGCCGTCGACAACGAACTCCTCGACGCCGAACCTGCTGAGCAAGCCGGGCTTCGTTGTCTCTGTTGTGAGGACGGAAGTCGCCCCCGTCTCCTTTAGGGACGTGATAAGTTCGAATAGTTTTATGCGGATGTCATACGGGTCCTTGTAAAAAAGGCTCAGGACTGAAGTTGAGTCAAGGACAATCCTGTTTATTTTGCTGTTCTTTATGTCGTCGCGGAACCAGAAAAGGTCCTCTTTTTTGAACGGGGTCCTAAAACCGCCGTTGAATTTTCCCTCCTTTTCATATTTTTTGAAATCCCAGCCGAAAGCGGCGGCATCGTTTATTATGTCCTGCATGCTTTCCTCAAACGTGATGAACATGCAGTTCTCGCCGCGCTTGAGGCCTTCCCATATGTATTGGCAGCAGAATATGGTCTTTCCGCAGCCGGTGTTTCCCGTGACAAGTATGGTGCTTCCCTTCTCAAAGCCGCCTTGGACAAGCTTGTCAAGTCCTGATATCCCCGTGGAAACCCGTTCGGTCATGCTTTTTATTAGGGATTTCCGATTTATAAAGACTTAGAGCAGCGAATCGGCGGCCATCGTTATCAGAAGCACAGAAAGGTAGAGTATCGAGAACATGAAATTTTTGAAAGCCTTTTTTTCGTCATTGAAGAGCTGGATATTGAAGAAAACGAATATTGCCCCAAATAGCATTGCCGGCGCGAGAAAAATGATGCTCAACCCCCCGTATAGGTAAACAAGGACGCTTGAAGCTATCAGCAGCAACGTGTTAATGATTATGAAATAGCAGGCTTTTTTGTGGCTGACGATTGACGGGAGCATCGGTATGCCTGCTTTTGAATAGTCGTCTTTTATCTTAATCGCAAGGGGCCAGAAGTGGCTTGGTGTCCAAAGGAAGACAAACAGCGCTATAAGCCAGGCGAAGATGCCGGGAGGCTGGACGGATGCCCAGCCTGCAAGGGAAGCGCAGCTGCCGGCGAATCCGCCAATGACTATATTTAGCGAACTTTTTTGCTTCAGCCATTTCGTGTAGATTACAACATAGAAGAACGCCCCAAGGAGGATGTAAAACGCCACTGACAAATTAATGAAAATGTAGGATATTGCCAACGATGCAATCAGCAATGAAAGGCCGAAAAAAAGGGCCGTGTTCCCTGGTATTCTTTCGGATGGCACTGGCCTGCTTTTTGTCCGCGGCATTTTCTCATCAATGCTTTTTTCAAGATAGCAATTCAGTGCTGACGCCCCTCCGCATCCGAGGCAGCCTGCAATCAGAAGCGGCACTATGACCTGGAGGTTTATGGACTTTGACGCGGTTATTGCAGCGCTGACGGAAGCCAGGTTAAGAAGCGGCATAAGCCGTGGTTTCATCAACGCAATGTAATCGTTCATATCTGCCTGCGCAGCAGGAGCGTTGTACTCAGCAAGAGCCCAAAAATCGTTATTGCAATGCCAAGATGAGCCGTGACAATAAGGGGATTGAGTTCGGACTGGACTGAAAACGCTCCCAAAAACACCTGCACAACCAATGCCAACGGAGTAGCAACGGCAAGCTTAGAAAGGTTTTTATCGTGCTTGTGGTATTTCCAAACCAAGTAGCTGGTAAGAAAAATCAATACTCCTGATAGGGATGCAAAAACCCTGTGCGTATACTCTATCAGAACCGGTCCCCGAAGCTCCGGGATTATCTTCCCATGGCAAGTCGGCCAATCGGGGCATGCCAATCCTGAGCCGCTCTGCGTTACGTAAGCGCCAATCAGCATCAATATGAAAACGGCCGCTGTTGTCAGCGCGGAAAGCTTTTTGATTTCCATAGTCCTTTAAGCCCAAAAAAACCTTAAATACCCTTTTCAACCACAATATACTGATGTCAGCTCACGGCGATATTTGGCCGCCTTTGATTGGCCTTTCATTGGGCTCTTTTGGCTATGGACTGCTCCTTCTTGCAAAGGGGTCCATGTACGGGCTTGCAGGGATATTCTTTTTCATCATAGCCATGGGAGGGTTTACGTTAAAGGAAATCAGGACAAAACGTGACAAGGACAGCTATGAAAGCTCACTTCCCATAGACCATCCAAAGTTTGCAATGTGGCTATTCCTGTTTTCAGAAGTCATTTTCTTCTCGTCGCTCATCGGCTCCAGCTATGGCATACGGGTGCATGCGCAGTCGTGGCCGATTGCTTCGCAGGTGCTTAACGTGCCGATAACTGCCTTTAACACTTTCGTGCTGATATGCAGCAGCCTTACAATGGCCCTTGCCCTTGACTCGGTGAAGAAGGGGGATAACAATGGGCTGAAGAAATACCTTATGCTGACAATACTGCTCGGCCTGACGTTTCTGGGGATAAAGCTCTTTGAATACTCGCATCTTCTTTCAGAAGGTTATGCGCCTGCAAAAAGCCTCTTTGCCACCACGTACTTTGTGCAAACCGGCTTTCACGGCCTTCATGTGCTAGGGGGCATCATAGCAATGCTTTTCCTCCTTGGGAAAGCGCAGAAAAACCATTTCACCAAGGAGAACCACGATTACGTTGAATATACAGGGCTGTATTGGCACTTTGTGGACATTGTGTGGATACTCCTGTTCCCGATAATATACCTGATCTGATATGGAACACAAAGACATGAGGAAAACGTACATAAGCATTTGGGCGGCACTTGCCGCCATCACTGGCTTGGAGCTTGCAATAACATACACTGGATTGTCGAAAGTGCTTCAGACAATGGCCATAGCCGGCCTGTCTGTGGCAAAGGCCCTCATGGTCATAGCGTTCTTCATGCACATGCTGCACGAACCGAAGCAGCTGAAATACATGGCTTTAGCGTCATTGGCTCTAGGGTCTATACTTGCATTCTTCCTTATCGCGCCTCATGCGAGCTTGTAAAGTTTATTAAAAGGCTCTGGTATTTCTTAGTGTATGTTCGACACTGAGATGGAAAGCTCTTACAGGAGCGATGAAAACGGATTCTTGCGGCCCGCGTACGGCGGGCACTGCATATCCAACATACCATGGACAGTCCTTGATTACTTCGGGATACGTGGCAGGCAGCCGTTGCCAAAGGGCATGTACAATGGAGGAAAGGAGAAAATAATACTGTTCCTGTTCGACGGGTTCGGTTACGCACAATGGAAAACACGAAGGGAACCGTTCATAGATGCGTTTGCTAAAAACGGCACAATTTCCCCCATAACAACGGTCTTTCCTTCCACGACATCTGCGTCGCTGACAACGCTTAGCACCGGATTGACACCACAGGAGCATGGCGTCCCTGAATGGACCGTATTTCTGAAGGAGGTCGGCTCCCTCGCATACATACTGCCTTTCACTGCCCTTGGATCCAGAGGACCTGACGGGCTTGCGGAACGCGGTTTCAAAAACGATATAATATTTGATGGCAGCCCGATTTACGGGAGGCTGAAAAAAGAGGGCGTAAAATCATTCACGTTCATAAACGAGGCGTACGCGACAAGCGCCTATTCTTCGGCAGCGATGAGGGGCAGTGAGACAATGCCCTTTGTGAACCTTGCAGACCTTCCAGTAATACTGCGGAAGAAAGTCGAGTCTGTGAAGGGGCCCGCTTATTTCTATGTTTATGTGAGTGATGTAGACACTATAGAGCACGATTACGGGCCTTTCACCCAAGAGCACTACTCGCAGATTTCCCTCCTGTCATACTCGATGAAAAAGGAGTTCATCGACAAGATTGACAAAAAAACTGCAAAGGACACGGAAGTTTTTGTCACTGCAGACCACGGCCAGATACAGGTCAATCCCAAAAAGACCCTTTATCTCAACAAATTCGGCTGGCTTAAAAAATCCTTCATGGAATGGAAGGGGACGGTTATAGAGCCATCAGGCGGGGCACGCGACGTCTTCTTGCACATAAAACAGGAGAAACTGGATTATGTTATTTCAAAGCTTCAGGGCGAATTACGCGGCAAAGCTGTTGTACGGAAAACGGAAGATGCCATAGAAGAGGGGTTGTTTGGATTAAACACGCCAAAAGAGAAGTTCCTTGAAAGGGTTGGTAACGTGCTTATTCTCCCTTTGAAGAACGGGACAATATGGTACGAGCACATAAAGGGGAGGAAATTCGAGCTCAAGGGCCATCACGGCGGTCTGACGAAGGATGAAATGCTCGTTCCATTTGCATCTGCCAATCTTTCGGATTTGAAACGCAACAAAAATTAAAAATCAACCAATTCCAAGTTACGCCCACGGGTTCTCCGGTGCGTGTTCGCCTTTCTTGGCGCTCTTCATCATGTTATGGAAGAAGAAAACTTGTCCAATCCCTAGCAGGAAAGCGCCTATTGTCGCTATCTGGTTCATTCCTGTATACTGCGGCAGGTAGTCAGCCACCCTTCTAGGCATTCCTTGTGCCCCAAGGATGTGGAACACGAAGAACGTGACGTTGAAGCCTATGAAAGTCGTCCAGAAATGCAGCACTGCAAGCTTCTCGTTGTACATCCTTCCTGTAAACTTGTGGAACCAGAAGTAAACTCCCGCGAATGCCCCCATCACAGCGCCGCCGAAAAGGACGTAATGAAGATGGCCGACTACAAAATAAGTCCCATGTAAATCAATGTTTAGGGGGATAGAGCCTAGATACATCCCTGTTATCCCGCCAAACAGGAACGTGGCCAAAAACCCTATGGCAAAGAGCATCGGAGCCTTGAGGTTCAACTTGCCTCCCCACATCGTCGCAATCCATGTGAACATTTTGATTCCTGTGGGCACGGCTATTGCCGCTGTTGCAAGCATGTAAAATGCCCTTTGGGCAAGCGGCAAACCGGTGACGAACATGTGATGCCCCCACACCATGAATCCTAGGACGCATATGCCCATCGTCCCAAGGACAAGGGACCAGTAGCTGAAAATCTTCTTCCTGCTCATGACTGGTATCACTTCTGATATTATCCCCATTGCCGGGAGAATCAGCACGTAAACCTCGGGATGGCCGAAGAACCAGAACAGATGCTGCCAGAGTACCGGGTCGCCGGGATGCGTTGCGCACAGCCCAGTGACTTTGTAGAAACATGTACCAAGATTCCTGTCAAACATGAGGAACAGCAAACCGACTGTCAGCGCAGGCAGCGAGAAAATAAGGAGAAGTGAAGTCGCAAGTATTGCCCAGGCAAACAACGGCATGTTACCAAGCCTCATCCCAGGCTGCCTCAACCTGAGTATTGTCATAACGAAATTAAGCGCGCCAAGCATGGATGATATTCCCAGTATCTGCAGGCCCATGGCCCACATATCAATGCCAAATCCCTTTTCGAGGACGGAAAGCGGCGCATAACCTGTCCAGCCTATGTTGGCCATACCGAACCAGATGAGAAGGGCAGCCGGCGGAATCATCCAGAAAGCGAGGTTGTTGACGCGCGGCCAATACATGTCCTTGGCGCCAATCAACAGCGGCACCAGGTAGTTGCCAAAACCTGCAAAAACTGGCATAAGGAAAAGGAATACCATCGTGGCGCCGTGGGTGGTGAACATCGAATTGAATGTGCCGGCGCTGACGAAATTCTCACCGGGAAAATATAACTCAGCCCTCATGACAAGGGCCATCAACCCCCCGATAATGAAAGAAAAAAAGCCGAAGAACAGGTAAAGGAGGCCTATTTCCGTGTGATGCACCGTGGTGAACCAATGCTTTGCGTAATCAAGGAGGCTTTTCTTTTGCGTCATTTGACTATCACCTTTGCGCGCATCCTTGAATGCGCCAGCCCGCAGAACTCGGTGCACTGCGCAATATAAACCCCCTCCTTCTCAGGCGTTGTCCACGTTCTTGTGGTGTGGCCTGGAATGGCGTCTATCTTGACGCCGAGATCGTGGATGTTGAAACTGTGGTCGACGTCCCTGGCGTTGAGCAGGAAGACAACTGGTTCCCCTTTGCTAAGCACAAGCTCATCAAGGGCTTTGGTGCCATTAGGGTAAGTGAACTGCCATTGCCACTGGGAAGCTTCGACTTTGATGACCTTGGCGTTGTCAGGTATGGTTTCTATGTTCATGAGTGCCTGAGTCGAAAGTGCGGCCAGTATCGTAACCACGATTGCAGTCAGAACCGTCCAGGTTATCTCAAGCTGCGTATCCTTCATTTCTTCACCCGGAACCGGGCTATTGAAACGGCTATAAGCCCGATTACTATAATAGCAACTGTGATGGAAAGGCCTGTCCAGATGCGGTAAAGATAGGATATCTGCGCTTGTGCCGGGGAGAGCGTTGTTGAAACGCTGGAAACGTAATACACGATGCCTGCCAGAACGGCTAAAGCGGTTATTAAAATAGGCTGTTTATCCATCGACTAACTATGAGTCAAAAAATATTTAAGCTACCCGATTATGAGGACTGCCGCCGCTATGACTGTCGTCCAAAGCCCGTTCTTGTCGCCCTCGGCTGACTGAGTTATGTTGGTTGTTTTGACAATCTTCCCGCTCATCAGGAACTCCTCTTTCTTCTTGTCATAGTTGGTGTTGGGGTCAAATGCTATGCCAAGTGTCGTTGCAAGCATTGTTGCAGCCAAGTCTTCGGCATACTCGCCTGCCTTTTCGTCTGTTTCCCCAAAGGAGTGGTGTTCGCTGAGGTAACCGTGGGTTTTGTCCGCAGGAAGCGCTAAACCAATCGAAGCGGCCATAAGCCTGTTAGGCTCGTTGCTGTCGTTGCGCGCCAGAACGCAGAAGGTTATCTGGCCCGGCTTGAGCATCTCTATGCCCTTTGTTTTCGGTATTATTTTGCAGTCCGGAGGGAATATGCTTGAAACCGTCACTATATTGCATCCTTGTATTCCTGCATCCCTCAAGGCGAGCTCAAACGACTGAAGATGCTCCTTGTGCCTCCCGACTCCCTTTGTAAGAAACATGTATTTTGGTATCATAACAAGATGTGTTAACGGGATAATAAAAAGATAACTAGGAAAAATAGACGGACGAAGGACTTACTCGTCCTCCGTGTACCTCTTTACGAGGCCCTTGAAGTACTCGAGAACGTCCTCTGCCTTCTCGGTGAAGTACTTCCCGCCCTCGCCAAAGCCCTCGAAATTGGACTTTATTGCAGGCCAGCACTTCTCCTTGAATATCTCGAAATGCTCCTCTATGTCTTCTTTCGTGTAGCCGAAAGAACCGGTGCCGAAATTCTTCACACCGCTGAAGAGATCCTCTATCTTGTCCGTGTATTCCTTGAGGAAATCCTTCTTTTCTGCTCCGTGGCAGTCGCCACAATCGTCGCAACCTTCAGACTTTTTGCACATGTAACCCCATCACCTCTCTCTATATTAT
>JACRMZ010000054.1:0-5277 GCA_016219455.1 Candidatus Aenigmatarchaeota archaeon | reverse complement strand
TTTTCCGGCTTCAGGTGGATTGCTGGAGCCCCAGACGTGGTTTGAACACGTGACCTCTTCCTATTCCGCCAGCGCTCTTTCCGCAGAAAAAGGGCTGTTACCAAGGAAGCGCTCTACCAGGCTGAGCTACTGAGGCCTCTGCCTTTCAATTCTTTGGGTTGTTTAAATAAGTTCTTTCTCCTTTTGTATCGGATATCCGATACATATTAATAGGTTTGCTGAGAATTAAAGGCATGGCAAAAACGGTTGTGTTTGACTTCGGCGGCGTTTTGTGCGTTGAACCATCACGGCGGCCAAGGGACCTCAGGACTGCGAAAGAGATGCTAAATGAGATTGGACTTCACTATTCCGATGAACAGCTTCAGGAAACCGTGAACAACGGGATGAAAAAATACAAGGAATTCTCCTACCAAACACAAAGGGAGCTTGAAGAGCGTCAGATCATCAGGGATTATATTTTCAGCGGGCTCCACGAGACGGAAAAGCAAAAAATAACCGCAATGGCAGATGAACTTTTCTACGAGATTGATTCCGGTTCGCATACGCTAAAAATAGGTGACGATGTGAAGGAAACGCTGCTAGAGCTGAAAGAACGCGGCTATCGGCTTGGGCTCATAAGCAACACCGTGAGCCCTAACGTCAAGGATTTTTTGAAACGTGAAGGGTTTGATGGAATCTTTGAATTCCAAATATACTCGCATGAAGAGGGGGTAAAGAAACCATCAAAGCAGCTTTTCGAAAAAGCGCAGAAGTTTCTGGGATTGAAACCTGAAGAATGCGCATACGTTGGCGATACGTTTGACAAAGATGTTGCTGGAGCGCACGGAGCCGGTTGGGGGGCAGCGATCCTAATGGACTACTCCGGCAAACACACAGACAAGGGCGAAGCGGACTACAAGATAAAAGACTTTAAAGAGCTTCTGGAGATATTTCCTGAATAACTAATCTTTCCGGCTTTTCATTTCGCGCTTTGCCTGGTCCTTTAATTTCGGGACTTTTATCGTGTTGCCGCAGTCACACTTGATGGAAAAGGGGCGCTCCCATTCCTTCTCCTTGTAGCCATGCTTGCCGCATGACGGGCAGATGAACTCTGTTCTGGCGATATTGTCCTTTTTCAGGACCAAAATCCGTATCTTGCCCTTTGACACGCCGTCTTCTTCTATATCGCGCCAGGTGTGGTAGATGAAGTCGTCTGGCTTTATGTTGTTCGTGGCGATGAACTTCTTTATCTCAGTCAGCTCCATCTAAAATGAATTGTGCAACGTGATTAATAAAATTTCCGCTTACAAAACCCGTAACGGTCAAAGGAGCGCGTTAATCTCATCAAGCATCTTGCTTAATTTTCCGTGCTTTCCAGACGCAATTTCATCGCGTATCTTGAGGAAGTTCTCCCGCTCGCCAGACAGGATTTCGCGGGCTTTTTCGTTGCTGACGTATTCTGCGCCTGAGCGGGAAACAAAAAGGAATCCCTTGTAGCCTGTGTTGTTAAGCGTCGTGGCCGTCCTGTCCCCTTTTTTGCGGTAACTCAACTGCAAATGCCCGTCGTACTCCTCTTGGCGGAAAATGCCTGATATCGAATACGACACTTCGCCGACTTGATCTTTAAGTCCCTCATATGCATAATTCTTGGACTGGATCTTGGTGTATTCCATCAGAACAACTCATCAATATCGTCCATAAGCTTCACCAACTTGGCGTATGCCTTCATCGACTCTTTTATTTTATCAAAGCCTTCGCTTTTGAAAAGAGCGGACGCAGCGTCTTTTCCAACAACATCGTGCGTTCCCTTCCGGGAATTCATGAGATGGTAGCCGTCTTTTAATTTGAATAACGCCAGCGACTCCCGCGTTCCGGAGTCTTTCCATTCGAACTGCGGATAACCAAGGTAATCGTCGTTTACAAACAGCCCGGTGACAGAATATGTCTCCTTTCCTTCGGTGTATCGGAGCCCTTCGCGGAATGCCGCGCCCTTGGATGATTTCCCATGCTGTTCCTTGAGGTAATCAAATGCCATAGCAGTAACTGGATAAGAAACTATTTTAACGCTTACTTGGAGCTCTTTGCTTCCCTGTGCTTGGGTCTCAGCGCCTTGGAGCCGCACTTCCTGCACTTTATTTTTTTGTGCTTGACTTTTTCCGGGTCGGCGCGCCTCTTGCTGTTGCAGACTCTGCATACGAAAACACGGTCATAAACTCTTTGTCTCACAGCTTCGTGCATATTACCACTTTAACCACTCGGCATTGCAAAGCTTAAATAGGCTACCTCACGAGCTTCGGGTAAGCCATCTCCTCAAGGCGCTTTATCCTGTCCTGGAGCGGCGGATGCGTCATAAAAAGGGATGCCAAACCGCCCTTGAAAGGGTTAACAATGAAAAGATGGCCAGTTGAAGGGTCTGCCCGCATCGGCACTCTTTGGGTTACGTTGTCCAGTTTCCGCAAGGCAGAAGCAAGATTGAGCGGCGACGCGATTTTGGCGCCAAAACTGTCGGCAGAGTATTCCCTCGAACGGGATATGGCAAGCTGTATGAGCATTGCCATGAACGGGGCAAAAATTATGGCAAACAACGCGCCTCCGGAATTGTTCCTTTCGTCCCTCCTTGCAAAGAGCGACCATTGGAGCATGTTGGCAATGAATGAGATGGCACCTGCCACGGTAGCGGCCATCGCCGATATTAAAGTGTCCCTGTTTTTTATGTGCCCAAGTTCGTGCGCTATTACCCCTTCGACCTCTCTCATTTCCATGTTGTCCAAGAGGCCTTTAGTCACGACGACGGCGCCCTTTGCCGGGCTCCTTCCCGTGGCAAAGGCGTTGGGGCTCGGGTTGTTGACAAAATAAATTTTGGGTTTTGGTATGCCGGCTTTTTGCGCAAGGGAAGCCGTGGAAGCGTGAAGCGCCGGATTCTCATTTTCGCTTATCTCCTTTGCGCCATACATTGAAAGCACAATCTTGTCTGAAAACCAATAAGAAATGAAATTCATTGCGCCTGCAAAAATGAGGGCAACGAACGCTCCGCTAGAGCCTCCAACCAAATACCCTATGCCCAATAGGAGGCCTGTCAAAAGCCCAAACAGCAGCGCAGTCCGTATTATCCACACTTTTTATCACCAACACTGCCGCACCTTGCGTGCGGCTTTATCATAGCAGCCGGTTGCCATATTTTGGGAGCCAGTCTATTTTCTTTTTACTATACGACGCCTTGTGCTTTATAACCCTTTCCATCTTCAGTGCGGTTTTGGCTACGCCCACTCCGGTGGTGTCTATTTCGATGCCTTTTGCCTCGTACGCTATTATGCCAAGTATCTCCGAATCAACGTTCTCCTTGACTTTTTTGGCGCCCCAGCCCTTTTTTTCCAGGCGGCGCTTAAGGACGATTGGATTTGTGCGAAGGACGAATTTGAACCTGGCACGGCAGAAATGGGAAAGGTGGCTATCAAGAACAAGGTTGCCTTTGAATTTTCCGGATAGACGGGCAAGTCTTTTTATGTCTATTATCCTGCTTTTCCTTTTTTTGTCAACCCCCCTGAGGCAGTGTTTTACCGCGAACTCATTGATATTGACATATCCGTAACCCAGCCGCTTTGCCAGAAGCTTGGCTAGTGTAGTCTTGCCTGTTCCCGGGGTGCCTGTGACTGCGACAATCATAACGATTTTTACTTATCGCTGTATTAATTAAGCATGTTTTCGCAGAGCTGGGAGCTGGTGAAACGGAGCTTTTCTGTCCTTAGGAAGGACAAGGAGGTGATGCTGTTCCCGGTTATGTCTGCACTTTCCTCGATAATAATCTTTGCGCTTGTCCTTTTGCCCACCGTTATTTACAATAATATGGCGGCATTATCATTTTTGGCGTTCTACTTCAACACCGGCCTGATTATCTGCGCCGACATACGACTCAAAGGCGGCGACCCCACAGTGAGGGACGGTCTTTCAGGCGCAACAAAGAACATCGGCAAAATTTTTGCATGGTCATTGATAGCTGCGACAATCGGGATGCTGATAAACGCCATGACTTCCAACAGGAAAAGCCTCCCTAGCAGGCTTATCGGGGGCGTTCTGGGATTCTCATGGGGCATGCTTTCGTTTTTCGTTATCCCTGTAATGGTTTTCGAAAATGTCGGGCCAATTGACGCAATCAAACGTTCCGGTGAGCTGATAAGGAAAACTTGGGGGGAGAACCTTGCGGCGCAGTTCTCAACGGGGGCGATATTCTTTGCCCTTGCTCTTCTGGGAGCGGTGCCGCTGGCCCTTGCGTTTTATGCCGGCTCAGTTGGCATGTTTGCCATAGTTGCCGGGGCGGCTGTGCTTTATTGGATGCTTCTTGCCATTGTGAACAGCAGCCTGAAGGGCATATTAATCGTGTCTCTTTACGGATACGCAAAAGGCAACGCTAAAACGCCTCTGGCCGACATCGCAAAGAACGCCTTTGTCAAAATGTCTTAAACCCTATAACAAGCATAAATAACGTGGAAGAGAACTTTTCGGTAGCGTTTTCAAACTGTTGGAGAATATGGAGAAATAGGTGAAAAGGTTAATGGAAATCTGGACTGAAAAATACCGGCCGCAGAAGCTCAAGGATGTCATCGGCCAGAAGCCCATTGTTGAACGATTAGAAAGCTTCGTGGCAAAGAAGAACCTCCCTCATCTTCTGTTCACCGGGCCCGCCGGCTGCGGTAAAACAACTTCAGCGCTATGCCTTGCAAAGGAGCTTTTCGGCGACTCGTGGCGCGGCAACTTCCTTGAACTCAACGCGAGCGATGAGCGTGGAATTGATGTCATCAGGAACAAAGTCAAGGATTTCGCGCGCATCATGCCGCTCGGTCACGCGTTCAAGATTATCTGCCTTGATGAAGCCGATGCGTTGACAACAGAAGCGCAGCAGGCATTGCGGAGGACAATGGAAAGCTTCTCCTCTGTGACAAGGTTCATATTAGCATGCAACTATAGCTCCAAAATCATAGAGCCCATACAAAGCAGATGCGCCGTTTTCCGGTTCCGCCCCGTGGACAAGCAGGAGATAGCGAAGCACATAAAAGCAATCGCTGAAAAAGAAAGGGTGAAGATTGATGAAGCAGGCATAGAAGCGCTCATCGGCGCAGGCGATATGCGCAAGGCGATAAATCTTCTCCAAAGCGCCGCGATGGCAGGCAAAGTGGATGAGAAATCAATCTACGAGATAGCCGGCAAAGCAAACCCAAAAGACATAAAGGCAATGGTAGAAAGCGCGATGGCGGGGAAATTTGCAAAAGCGCGCGAATTGAAACCGCTGTTGTTGTTTCGGGA
>JACRMZ010000053.1:10881-21497 GCA_016219455.1 Candidatus Aenigmatarchaeota archaeon | reverse complement strand
CTGAAAAGGCGTTTTCAAAATACAGCCCGTCGCAATACTTTGCCGCCCTCATTGACGGAAACACCAGCGAAAAAACTTCAGTGGCCAATAGCGACTCGTGGATTATTGACGATGAGTTCATAGGGGTAAAGGGGGATGAACGGCTTATCGGGAAAGGGATTGTGGTAAAATCAGACGGAAAATGGATAGAGCTTCTCAGGCTTCAGGCATCGATAACGGGGGCCATGAAAACTGTCTGCAGGGTATTCCTTCTTCTGGAAGGGAAGCCAGGAAACGGCTCAGGGATTATCCTTCGCGCAGTCGACACGCAGGATTTCATGACAGCATCTCCAACGCAGATTAGCTTAGCGAGCCAGAAAAAATGCGCAGAGCGGATTATGGGGCTTGGAGTCTCCTTTGTCGCGTACGAGATAACGACAAAACCCCCGGCGACCATAGAGATAATATGATGAAACCAAGGAACTTTTCCCTAGGAAAGGCATTTGAAATCGAGTGGGAGGACGGGCACAGGAGCGTTTTTCCGCTGAGATTTCTGAGGGGAAACTGCCCATGCGCCTCATGCGTAAACGAAATAACAAGGAAGCGTGTTGTTACTGAGAACGACATCGCGGACAACATCGCAATGGAAGACTTCCAAAAAACCGGCAATTACGCATTATCGTTCCTGTGGTCAGACGGCCACTTCTCCGGCATATACTCTTTTGATTACCTAAGGAAGCTTTGCCAATGCGAAGAATGCAGAAGCAAACACTAAAGGATATATATAAGGATATTTTTACTTTCATGGAAACACGCTTTGTTTTTGGTTCGGTTTTTTTACTTCTTGGATTCATCTCGCTTTTTGGCTATGCTACAAAACAGTCCTGGATATTTTCAAAACGTGACGGATTTATGAAACGCTGGGGAGAAAAATGGGGTAACAAAATACACTTCTTCGGTTATGTAATTGTCCCCATTGCCTACGGCACTTATCTTATTTTCACTTCGCTCTAAAAAGTATTCAGGGAATTCGAAAGCCTTTCCAGCGCCTTCTCCCAATTGTCTTTGTCAAGGGCGCCGGACTTCTTGTAGAGGATTATGCCGTCTTTCGAGATTATGTACGTCGTACTTGCCCGCAGCGCCTCATAATCTATTATCATCTCTTTTGAAACTGCAAAATCCCAGTCGTATCCCATGGAGTCCCTGTACTTTGCCGCGTCGCTCTCATCCCCGTCCATGTCTATGGCGATTAGCCTTACGGCACTGCTGTATTTAGGATAGACTGCTTTCAGCGTCTCGAACTCCTCCCTGCACGTGGGGCACCAGGAAGCGAAGAAGTAAATTATCACGGGCTTGCCTGCTATTTCCTCCGATGTTATGTCAGTGCCATCCACCAGTTTGGCTTTGAAATAGGGCGCGATATCGCCGACTTCTGTGCCGACAGAGATGCCTGATACCGCAAAGCCAGTCGGCTGAAGGCGGTCAATCTCGAAATGCGACCATAGTATGAATGCCAGCAAAAGGACGTTGAGGGCCATTATGGCTTTAATGCGCATAGGAAAGAAACGCAGGTTTAGAATTTAACGCTTTCTATTGGAGTTTTGCCTGAAAGTACCTCGTAAGCCAACCGGCATCTCCTGGAAACCTCCCTTTTCGTCTCTTCAGGGACTTCAGGCACTGGTCCATCGCCCTTGAATCCGTGTTTCATTAGCCAGGAACGGAAATACTCTTTATCCAGCGAATCACTCTGCTCCTTTCCTATTTCATACTTTTTCCTGGGCCAGAAACGCGCCGAGTCATGTGTTGGCGGCTCGTCGATTTGAATGAGCCCATCGGCACGGCCGAACTCAAGCTTGAAGTCAGGGATTATTATGCCGTTTGATTCTGCGTGCCTTGAATAGAACTTGTAGAGATTAAGTGAAGCTTCCTCCAACTCGCCCCACTCATCCTTTGTCACAAGTTTTCTCGAAATCGCTTCGGCTTTGGAAATCTCCATGTCGTGGCCGGCATCTTCCTTGGTTGTCGGGGTAATGATGGGGGAAGGAAGCTTTTCTGCCATCCGGAGGTTATTGGGAAGCAAAACTCCGCTAACCGTTCGCTGGCCTTTCTGATACGAACGCCAAGCCGAGCCGTACAAATAGCCGCGGACAACGAACTCGATATCTATCCTTCGGGCTTTTTTAACGAGTATTGAATCCTTGGACTCCCTGCGGATAAAGTGGTTGGGGAATATTTTCTTCGTCTTCTCAAGCCAGAAGCATGAAAGATTTGTAAGAGACTCGCCTTTCCCTTCTATGTCAAAAGGGAAGACGACGTCAAAGGCGGAAATCCTGTTTGTGGCAACAATGAGAAGATTATCGCCAAGGTCGTAAACATCCCTTGTCTTTCCCTTGCGGAAAAGCTTCGCTTCCATCACTTAACCTCTTTGTCGTCAGCGATGACTGATTCGGCTTTCTTCCTGCGTTCCTCACGTATCTTCGCCTTTATCCCGTCGTTGTGCAGCGCGGCGATGAGGGCCGCAAATATCGCCGCCTTTTCTGGTCCCTCAACCAGGGCCACGGGAACATCCTTTGGAGTGCGGACTTCTGCCATGGCTTTCCATTCCGAGATGTCGGGAGGGCACGCTATTACCGGCCCGAGGGCGTTGTACGCGAGGACTCCTGACAGAGCATCGGATAAACCAACGACAGTAATGTAAATCACTTTGTCGTTGTTGTATCCTGTTATTATATCGAGAAGGTGCTTCGGCGTCCTGTGAGCAGAGGCTATGCGTGTTTCAGAATCAAGAGAGTATTCATTAAGCTTCTCCTTTATTTTGCCTGCGTACTCTGCGTCTGACTTTGACCCCAGAAGGATAACGACTTTCATGCCTAGAATTCGGGAGGAAGGGTTTTATCCCTTTGCGTAAATGTATCCTTATGAATCCCGGTAAAATCCTCGAAAAGCGCATCATTTCCGGAAAGAGCGTTGTTTTCCGCTACCCGAAGCTTTTCGACGCAAAAGGGGCTATGGAAACGATAAACTCTCAGGTTGAAGAGCGCGCTGACATCGCTAAAATGACAAAAGTCACGTTACAGCAAGAGAAAAAATGGGTTTCCTCTGTTTTGAAAGCAGTCAAAGGGAAGGAGAAAGTGTTCATTGCAATTGAAGCCGGCGGGCAATACGCTGGAAGCTGCGAGGTCACAAAAGACCGGATGGAATCCCAGCGGCATGTTGGGACTCTTGGCATCGGATTACGGAAAGAGATACGCAGCCTTGGAATCGGGAAAAGGGCGATGAGACTTGCAATAAGAGAGGCAAAGAAAATAGGAGTAACTATCGTGAGGCTTGACGTTTACAATACAAACAAAGTCGGGCAACGGCTATACAAAAAGCTCGGATTCCATGTAACAGGAAAAATAAAGAACCTTGCGTTGCATTACGGCAAACGCAAAGACGGAATAACAATGGTAAAGTATCTGTGAGGCTTGAAGGCAAATTAATTGAAAAACGGGCGATGGGCGGCAAAATGGTAATTTTCAGGTACATCACCCTTTCAGACTCCAGGGGGCTTTCAAATCTTGTGAATTCCCTAGTAAAAGAGAAGGCAAACATCGGGACAACCAAACACGTCACAGAAAAGAAGCAGAGGAAAATACTTAAAACATTCCTCAAAACAATGGGGGAAGAGGGGATAACGATAGTCGCCGATTCCGGCGTTTACGCTGGTAGCTGCACTTTGAGGCGCGGAAAGAAGATATTCTCACAAACAGCAGACTTGGGAGTATTTTTACTGAAAAAATACAGAAAAATGGGTATTGGAAAACGGCTTATGGAACTGGCAATGGGAGAAGCGAAAAGGATATGGAACGTGAGGATAGTAAAGCTTGAAGTTTTCAAAAATAACGGCAATGCCATAAAAACATACAAAAGACTAGGGTTCAAGAAATACGGCGAAATTCAAAGAGAAGCCCTTCATTGGGGAAAATACAAGGATGTTGTGTATATGCACAAGAGGCTCTAGCTATGCTTCTTAGGGGAGTGATAACAGCGCCGCCTAGCAAGAGCTATTCGCACCGCGCTGTCCTTGCAGCGTCACTTGCAAAAGGAAAATCAATCATACGTAACGTCTCTGATTGCGATGACGTGAAGTGGACGATAAAGGCATGCCGCGCCCTCGGTGCTCGCGTCAAAAAGACTGGGACAACGCTGGAAATAAACGGGTTCGGGAAGAATCCAAAATCCCCGAGAAACGTTTACTTCGGAGGCTCCGGGACGACGCTTCGCCTTATGCTGCCTCTTTTCTCGCTGTGCAAAAAACTGGTTATACTAAACGGCGACAGGAGCCTGCAAAAACGCCCGAACAAAGAACTCCTGAGAGCAATGAAAGAGCTGGGAATAAAAACGGCATCCAGAAACGGAAAGCTTCCTATAACGGTTTTTCCATCTTCTGTCTCTGGGAAACGCACCCATATAACAGTAAAAAGCTCACAGTTCATATCATCGCTGCTTTTCTTCTCTGCACTTGGAAACTTTGAAATATTGGCAAGGGACATTTCATCCAGGCCATACATTGATATGACTGCGGACATCATGGAAATTTCAGGAATAACTGTAAAACGCAAAGGCAATAAATTCACGACACGTGGAAATTTCAAGAAAATAAACTATGCCGTTCCTGGGGACTGGTCGCTGGCTTCACTTTTCATTTCTGCGGCGTGTTTTATCCCCTCTCAAATAACCATCCGCGGCCTCAAAAATGACAGGCAGGGAGACAGGGAAATATTAAGAATCATGAAAAAAATGGGCGCCAAAATAGATGTTGGCAAAGATTTGAAAATTTACGGCAATCAGAATCTCCGCGGTTTATCGCTCTATATGAGGGATTTCCCCGACATCGTCCCTGCTGTAGCGATGGCGGCGGCCTTTGCTGACGGAAAGACAACGATAAGCGGGATAGCAGGCCTGAGGGACAAGGAAAGCAACAGGGTAACGGGTATCATTGGCGTTTTGAAGGCATTTGGAGCAAGAACCGCTTTTAGGGACGGCAAAATTGTTGTGGGTGGCAATAGGAACTTCACGCCAAAAAAAACTGCTTTGGGCAAAAGAGAACATAAAAACGACCATCGCCTGGCAATGATGGCCGCGCTTCTTGGTATGTTATCAAATTCAAAGATTTTGGATATCGGATGCGTCAACAAATCCTATCCGACATTTCAGAGGGACTTAAGATGCCTAAAGTCTGTGCAGTGATAAGGAGCAACTTGAAAGACGCGAAGAACGCTATAAATGCAGCAGACCTGATAGAAATCAGGGCGGATTGCATCAAAGGCCTTGACAGGCTTAGGACAAACAAAAAGAAAATACTCACGGTACGGAAGGAAGCAGACGGCGGAAAATGGAGAGGCAACGAAAAAGAACGCGAAGCGCTTATTGCCCGGCTTCTTCCTTCTTTTGATTTTGTTGATATTGAACTGGGGAGCAAAACAATGAAAAGCGTTTTGGGATTATCAAAAAAACTGGGGAAACGGACTATATTATCATACCATAACATTAGGCGAACGCCAAGCCTTTTGGAGCTGAAGAAAGTTTTCAAGGCTGCCTCAAAGCACGGGATGCCGAAAATAGCCACAAGGATAAACGCCTTTGCTGACATTCTGATTCTCATGGAACTTGTAAACTTTTCCCGTGGTCGATGCATAGTTGTGGGGATGGGGACACTGGGGAAAATAACGAGGGTACTGTTCCCGTTGATGGGGTGCCCGTGGACTTACGGGACGCTGGAGAAATCAGAGCTTATCACAATAAAAGAACTAAGGGGTTATTGGAATGCCTTCTAGCATGTATGGCCTCGTCGGCCAGAATATCGGCAAAAGCCCCTCGCAGCATATGTTTGTCTCGGCTTTTGCGGCGCTTGGCATAAACGCGTCATACATGATTTTCGAGCCCAACTCCATCGACGACTTGAAAGATTTTGTCCATGGATTTGCGGGTTTTAATGTCACCATCCCATTCAAGGAAAGCGTTCTGGAGGTCATAGATGGTACTGACAGGGTTGCAGGCGAAATCGGGGCAGTCAACGTCGTCAAAAGAAATGGCGATATGCTTCAAGGGTACAACACCGACTGGATAGCCGCTGTCGAGTCTCTCAAATCCAAAACCCCCGTTTTGCAGAAAAAGGTTGCCATCATAGGGGCGGGAGGCGCTGCCCGCGCCATTGCATACGGCCTGCGTGGAGTCTCGGATGTGACAATCTTCAACAGAACGCAAGAAAGGGCTGAATCGTTGGCAAGGATATTCAAGTGTTCGGCAGGCAAGCTCGATGAAATGAAAGGCGGCTGGGATATTGTGGTAAACTGCACGCCTGCCTCTGATTTTCTTCCCTTTCCTGCCAGTTCTTTGGCAAACGCATTTGTGTTTGACATGTCATACAGGAAGACAAAACTTCTCGAAACGGCAGAATCTGCCGGGTGCAGGGCAATGGACGGGAAAGAAATGCTTGCCAGGCAGGCATCCCTGGCATTTGGAATTTGGACAGGCAAGAAGATTGGATGGGAATACATGCTTGAAAAAGCCAGCGAGGCGCTCAAATGATATCGCTAATCGGCTTCATGGGAGCTGGAAAAAGCGCAGTTGGGAAAAAATTATCCAAGCGTCTCGGGATAACGCTTATCGAAACTGACAAGGAGATTGAAAAACGCCACGGAAGCATTGACAGAATATTTTCTGAAATGGGGGAAAAGCACTTCAGGAAGCTCGAATCACAGATAATCAGGAAAATACCTGCAAATTGCATCATTTCCGCAGGCGGCGGGGCGGTATTGGACAAATCCAACGTCGCCGTCCTGAGGAGGAATCTCGTGATCTGGCTGCGCGCCTCCCCAAAGGAGATATGGAAACGCACCAAAGGCAAACGCCCCCTTCTCAAGGGAAAATTCTCAAACATATCGAAGCTCCTCAGAAAACGGGAGAAACTGTATTTTAACGCTTCCGATGTAATAATTGATACCGACGGGAGGACGGCAAAAAGCGTGGCTGATGGAATCGCTAAGATAATAGGGTTGATTGTATGAACACATTTGGAAGGGTTTTCAGGGCAACGACATTCGGGGAAAGCTTCTCAGCGGCTGTCGGAGCAGTCATAGACGGCTGCCCTTCCGGTATCCGGCTTGGCGCAAATGACATACAACGTGAGCTTGACAGGCGAAAGCCGGGGCAAAGCATACTTGCAAGCCAGCGCAAGGAAAGCGACAGGGCAGAAATACTCTCTGGCACGCTTGACGGCAAAACGCTTGGGACTCCCATAGCCGTTATGGTCAAAAACGAAGATGCTGACGAAAAACCATATGAAAAAATAAAGGACCTTCTGCGTCCAGGACATGCAGACTTCACATACAGGGAAAAGTACGGGCACGTGGACTGGCGCGGCGGCTCGCGTGCTTCTGGCAGAGAGACTGTGGGAAGAGTCATAGGAGGCGCAATTGCGAAAAAGTTCCTCTCATTTAAAAAAATTGAAGTCACTGGGCATGTCTCCGAAATAGCCGGCATAGTTGCAAAGAAAATGGATTTTGATGGAATAGCAAAAAATTCTGATAAAACAGCTGTCAGGTGCGCCGACTTGAAGGCTGCCAGGAAAATGGAGAGCGCCATATTGGCATCCAGAAATGGGCGTGACAGTTTGGGGGGAATAGCCGAAATCCGGGCCCGTGGCGTCCCTCCGGGATTAGGAGAACCTGTTTTTGGCAAACTCGACGCGGAGATAGCTGTGGCGATGATGTCCATCGGATCGGTGAAGGGAGTTGAAATCGGGTCGGGGTTTGCTGCATCGCAAATGAAGGGCAGCGAGAACAACGACGCATTTTACATGAAAAACGGAAAGGTTTCTCTAAGGTCCAACAACGCAGGCGGCATCCTTGGAGGCATATCAACGGGAGAGGAGATTGTAGTCAGGATTGCGGTAAAACCGACGCCATCAATAGCCAGGAAACAGGACACCGTTAACGTAAAAACGATGAAAGACAGCGAAATAGAAGTCATGGGAAGGCACGATCCCTGCATATGCCCCCGCATTGTGCCTGTGGCAGAAGCGATGCTTTCTTTAACTCTGGCAGACAATTACTTGTTATGGAGCGCGTATGAAAACAGCAAGGCTCGCTAGGATAATAGAGTACCTTTCCGAATACATGGACAAGCACGGATTCTTCCAGAGAGCGTGCAATTTATCCAAAGATAAAGGCGGGTATCTTTGGATTGGCGTTTATTTCGTCTTCAACAACGAAATCCGCAGGGCGGCGTTTTCCGGAGACGATGACAAAATCCCTTCGTTCGAAATAGGGAGGGGCAACGTCGGCTTTTGCGTCAAGCACGGAGCCGTCCGCAACGTCACGGACATCAAACTGGACAAGCAGTTCATACCGCGCCTTCCCCAAGCTCGCTCTGAGCTTGTCGTTCCTATAATTGAGAGCGGCGTAGTCCGGGGAGCGATAGACTGCTTCAGCGAACGGGCAAACTATTTCTCTGATGAAGACGTGGAATTCCTCAAAAAACTCGCAGAAATGTGCCTTTTTGCGTCAAAACAGACACTGACGCTGTAAAAAGCTTATTAGCGTTTCTTCCGGTATCTGGTTATGCACTCACACGGCAAAGTGGAGAAAACGCTTTACCTTGCTATTGTACTCACGTCTGCCTATTTCTTTGTTGAGGCTGTTGGCGGGTACATTTCCGGCTCTCTCTCGCTTCTCGGTGATGCGGGCCACATGCTCCAGGACGTCTTTTCCCTTTTCGTCTCGCTGAGCGCGCTAAAGCTTGTGGAACGGCTCCCTACAAAAACAAAGACATTCGGCTACCACCGCATCGAGGCGCTTGCCGCTTTGCTTAACGGCGCGCTTCTCATCGTAGTCAGCGCTTTCATTTTCACAGAAGGCTACAAAAGGATATACTCACCGGTCAACGTGCAGAGCGGGACTGTCTTGGTTGTGGCCACAATCGGCTTTTTGATAAACCTTTTCGTTGCGCTAAGGCTGAGGGAAAGCAAGGATCTCAATATCAGGAGCGCTTTTTTGCACGTTGCCACCGACGCTGTCTCTTCGCTTGCCGTTATTGCTGCAGCCCTTTGGATACGCTTCACGGGGCAGGTGATTGTTGACCCGGTCCTAGGGATGGCAATCGGCCTTCTTGTCCTTGTGTCGGCGTTATCGCTGGTAAAGGAATCGGTTTTCATAATGCTTGAGTTCACGCCAAGGAACGTGAAATTCGACGACGTGATAGCTGACATCGAGGGCACGGAAGGCGTCACAGGAACGCATAACATCCACATCTGGTCGCTGTGCTCCAACGTCAACGCTATTGACGCGCACATAGTCACTGAGAAAACGGATATGAACGAGATAACAAGGATAAAAAAGGATATCAAGAAACGGCTTGAGAAATACGAAATAAAGCATGCTACCCTCGAATTCGAGTGCGAAAAATGCGAGGACTCAGGCTCGCTGAAGACCTACCATCACCATTAGATAAAAAGCCCGAAGCCAGAAGTGATGAACTTCACGGCTATTGACGCTATGAAGACTGCCATCACCTTGTTTATCACGACTGAGCCTGTTTTCCCAAGCAGCCTGTAGATTGGGTCTATGAACAGGAAAGTTATCCAGGTGAGAAGTGAGACTATCAGGACTGCGCTCACCGCAACCTCGTAACCGGACGTTTGCAGCGTCACTATTGTCGCAGTTATCGCGCCTGGCCCTGCGAGAAGCGGGAACGCTATAGGAACTGCTCCCATGTCTTCCGGCGACGCTTCCGTGGCTTTGCTGTAAATCAGTATCCTCATCGCAAGTGCGAGCAAGAGGAGGCCGCCTGCTATCTTGAAATTGTTTATGGATATTGAGAAGAGTGCGAGCATATGCTGGCCTATGACTGAGAATGCCAATAAAAGTGCAAAGGTCACAAGCGTCGCAGTGCTGAAAACGCGGGAGCGCTTTTCCTTATCAAGCCCTTCGACTACACCCATCATGAGAGGTATGCCGCCTATCGAGTCAACGATTATGAACAGCGCTATGGTCGCCTGGAGCATGGCGGAAAAATCCATGATAATAGTTTTTATATGTAATTTAAATCCTAGATTAGCGATGATTTCCAAATGGACCTCAACGAAACCGCAGGCTGGTACGGCGTTATTGCGCTCCTCATGGCGTACGGGCTGGTGAGCTTCTCGCTAATCCAGTCAAACAGCGTTGTTTACCATTTACTTAATTTTACCGGCGCGCTTGGGATTATCGCCATTTCCCTCAAAAGGAAAAACTACCAGCCCGTGGCGCTGAACGTGATATGGGGAGTCATTGCGCTGATTGCCCTCGCACGGCTGGTTTTGCGGGTTTAGAAACATATTTATCCACTCAAACCGTGTCATTGAAAGGCTGGTGTGTTTTCGCCAGCGTTTTCAAACTGGTGGAGAATGATAGAGAAATAGGTGAAAAGGCTGTGGAAGACATAAGAGAATTCATAAAAAAACTCGAGGAAACCGGGAACCTCGTCCGCGTGCGCGCTGAAGTCGACCCTAACCTTGAAGTCACGGAAATCAACAGGCAAGTAATGGAACGCGGAAGCAAGGCGCTCCTTTTCGAGAATGTCAAAGGTTCAAAGATTCCCATCCTGATCAACGC
>JACRMZ010000053.1:0-10831 GCA_016219455.1 Candidatus Aenigmatarchaeota archaeon | reverse complement strand
CGCGTTCGGCTCGTGGGAGATGACAAAGCTTGCAATGGAAAACGAGCCTGAGCAGATAGGCAATGACATCATATCGCTTCTCAAGACAAAGCCTCCGAAGAATCTTGGTGAAATGTTGGATTCCATAAAGAAGCTAAAAGACCTTTTCTCGTTCCCGCCAAAGGTTGTCGGAAACGCGAAATGCAAGGAAGTCAAGATAATGGAACCCAACCTGAATCAGATACCTATCCTCAAATGCTGGCCTGGCGACGCGGGAAAATTCATAACGTTCCCGTTAGTAATCACAAAGGATCCTGAAACCGGCGAAAGAAACGTAGGCACATACCGCATGCAGGTCCTTTCAGAAAACACGACTGCGATGCACTGGCAGACACAGAAGCACGGGATGCTCCACCTCAAGAAGGCCGCGGAGCGCAACACTCTTCTAGAAGTTGCCGTGGCCATAGGCAGCGACCCGGCGACGATGTTCTCAGCAATCGCTCCGATGCCCGAAGGCTTCGATGAGTTCCTTCTTGCAGGTTTCATACGCAAGAAAGGCGTTGAACTTGTGAAATGCGAGACTAATGACCTCTATGTTCCAGCGAACGCCGAAATCGTGCTTGAAGGCTATATTGACCCAAGGGAACGGGTTACCGAGGGGCCGTTTGGCGACCACACAGGCTTTTACTCCCAACCCACGGAATTCCCCGTCTTCCATGTGATGTGCATAACGATGCGAAAGGACCCCATCTATGTGACCACGGCCGTAGGCAAGCCCATCTGGGAGGACGCGTTCATCGGCAAGGCCATAGAAAGATTGTTTTTTCCACTCATCAAAATGCAAGTCCCCGAAATCGTGGATATGAATTTTCCCCCTGAGGGGATATTCAACAACCTTGTTGTCGTCTCAATAAAGAAACGCTACGCAGGGCAGGCGCGTAAAGTGATGGCTTCGCTCTGGGGCCTCGGCCAGATATCGCTGACAAAGGGGATTATTGTAGTGGATGACTGGGTAAATGTTCACGACATGAAGGAGGTTATATGGACAACGTTTGCAAGCATGGACCCCTCTCGTGACGTGATGATACTGGATAAAATGCCGACTGACACGCTGGACCACGCCTCACCGCTTCAGGATTTGGGGTCAAAAATAGGCATAGACGCGACGGCCAAGTGGAAGGAAGAAGGGTACAACAGGGAGTGGCCGCAGCGCATCGTCCCGGACGAAGCAACCAAGAAGATGGTTGCAAAAAGATGGAAGGAGTATGGCCTCTAAGATCCTTGAATTCATCAAAGTAGAGCACTCTTTGTTCTCCCTTCCGTTCATTTACTCTGGCCCGCTTTTGGCAATGAAGCTCTACGGAATCACTATCGGAAACTTCTGGTAATATTTCCTTTGGGTGACGCTTGCAGCCATCGGTGCCAGGACAGCGGCGATGGCGATAAACAGGATTGTCGACAAACCAATAGACGCAAAGAACCCCCGTACCAAGGACCGCTCTTTGGCCACTGGTAAATTCTCGCTCAAAAAAGCGTATTTTGTGGCTGTTTTTTCGGCTCTGCTCCTTTTCCTTTCGGCATACAAACTCAATCCCGTGGCTGAGCCATATTGTCCTTGGAATAAGCTGGGCCATCGGGCCACTGGGCGGCTGGGTTGCTGTAACGGGAAGCTTTGGTTCGTTTTCCATTCCATTGGCCCTCGCATTGTCAGGCGCGCTCTGGGTAGCAGGGTTTGATATTATCTATGCGCTTCTGGACGTAGAGTTCGACAAAAAAGAAGGATTATTTTCAATACCGGCGGCATTTGGGACAAAAAACGCCCTAAGGATTTCTTTCGCTTTGCATGCGGCAATGTTCCTTCCATTGCTCTATGTGCAAAATGCCATGGGCCTTGGGATTAGTTATGTTGCCTGCCTAGTTGTAGCAGCCGCTCTCATTTTGTATGAGCACGCGATTTCCAGGAGACGCGACGAGAAATCCATAAACACGGCCTTTTTCAACGTGAACGCCGTCGTGGGATGGATATTGTTCCTAGGGATTTTGGGTGGTGTTTTGTGAGGGACGGGGATGTGAAACGCTGGAAGCGGAAAAGCATCGAGACTGCAAGGGAGCTTTCGCTCTTTGATGAGACTGTTTATGGAAAACTCGAAAACGTTGAAATTAAAATAAAAACCGGGAAGCGGCCAAAAGGCGTCTGGTTCGGCTATGCGTTTGATGACTGCCACATAGAGGTCTACTCGAAAAACTATTCTTCTTACATGCCATTCATCGGCGAAGAGGCCAACCAGAGCGGCATAGACCAGGGAAGCAAATGGAAACTAATAACGAAGGCGATCCCTTTCATCCAAAAACGGCACAAGGGCGTTGATTTAATCTGACTTCAAATACTCTTTTATTGTCCTTCTAAGGTACGGGTTTATTGGAAGCTTGAGCGCAGCCTTTGGTTTAATCCAAACATACTCCTCGGCTTCGTGGTTTAGTTTTACTTTTCTGGATTTTGTCCTGCATGAAAAATCGAAGAATATGCAATGGGACTTTTTCCAGTATAACTTGTCGTAAACGAACTCCTGGAAGCAGATGTACTTCACCGAGCGGACACGCAAACCAGTCTCCTCGCGCACCTCCCTTTTGAGTGCGCTTTCCATCCACTCCCCCAGCTCAACATGGCCGCCTGGTATTGTGTACTTCCCTTTCCATTTGTGCGACTTTAGAAGGAGGACTTCGCCCTTTCGATTGAAAACGAGAGCGCCTACAGTGCATTTAGGGTAGGTTTGCTTTTTCATCAGACTATCTTCCAACCGGTGCCTTCACACCACTTGCACCGCTGGAATCCTTTTGAGAAATCAAGATGGTTCTGGTCCTTCCCGGTGTTCCTGCATTCAGAGCAAGGCTTGGCATAGGGGCCCGCTGCTATCCTGCCTTTGCCTTTGCACACCTGGCACGTTGTCGACCACATTCCCATAACGCCGCGGGAATTGCAGAACATGCATGGTTTCGTACCGGCGCTTTTTTCAGCCATCTTGGGAAGCATAAACATAATTTGCGGGAGCAAAATAAAAAGTTACCTGCCGGATATGACTGCAAATGAAATGAAAACCACACCTAACGCCGAAATGACTTCGCCGTATGCTACCCAGTCCGGCGAACGGTGCATGAAGGAGGACTGCGGCCCAAACTCCCCCAGCCCCTGGAAATGGAAAATAAACCCTGAAAAGACCATCAGGAATCCGATTGCCAGAAGGATAAACACCCTGTTGCCCATGGGCAATCTTTATTTTATGCTGATTTATTATCCATTTTCCATAACATTTGCATGGACCTTTTCCAAAGGGAGCTTAAACGGCTTCTTTGGTACCTTATCGGCGGTTCCCGTGGTGGGTTTTCCAGGGCCAATATAATCCGGCTCGTCAGGGACCGTCCACTGAACACAAACCAGATTGCCAAGGAGCTGGGGATGGATTACAAGACGGCCGAATACCATCTTCGCGTCCTTGTAAAGAACAACATCCTTTCATCAGGCGCCAACTACGGGGCGCAATACTTCCTCTCCCCAATGCTGGAGCAGAACTACGCTGCGTTTGAGGAAATCTGGGAAAAGGTTAATAAGACAGGAAAGGGGTGAGTTTAGTATGGCGATGGAATTGACATTCGGGCTTGCGGCCGTAAACATAGCCATCCTGCTTGCTGTGCTTTACGTTTACGTTCAGAACTACATTGCAATGAAGGCGAGATTCACACTGGGCCTCATTTTATTCGCTTTTCTGCTCCTTCTTGAAAACTCGCTTTCGCTTTACTTCAACTACACGATGATGAAGATGTTTTCACCAGTGGAAACGGAGCTACTGTACATAAAGACGCTGCAGACCCTTGCACTTGGATTTCTGGCATACGTCACGTGGAAAGGCTAGCCGAATGTGAAAGTGAACGCCCTCACTCCGGAGGGCACGTCCATCACAATGGTGTGCTCCCCCCACGACTTCTCTTTTATCAGGCTGTACAGGCGCGCATCCTTTATTTCCACTTCAGAATCTTTGGCATCGTCGCCACTTGCCTCCCCCAGAGGCTCGCCGTCCCTGGTTAGTTTCACCTTTACTGGGGAATCGGCGCTGGCGACGAAGTAAACGTTGTTCGCCTGGTAGCGGAATATTATCTTTGAACCTCCTGTGCTTTCGGCGTATTCCTGATTGAAATCCCACGTTCCCGAAAGGTAAAGCCTGTTGGCCGACACCCGATTCGGATAATCAAGCGTTTGGATGCCGGCAACGCCTCTCTTGCCGCCATCAAAATTGCTGTTCCTCAAATAGCCGAAGTATGTCTCAGGGCTCCTTATTGCAGGCAAACCGATTATCGTGGTTCCCTGAGGCTTTACGACCTCTTCATTTATCGTCCCGTTCTCCTTGAGAACATCCATCCTTTCCTTGAGCGTGCGCTGTATCTCACGCTCCGTATCATCGTAGCCGCCTTCGCCTATGTGGTCGTAGACGATAAAGCCGTCCATGTCAATGAGGTATTTCCTCGGCCAGTAAAGGTTCCTGTAGGCGTTCCATGTTGAAAAGTCGTTGTCCAGCACGACAGGATATTTTATCCCGAACTTTTCCACTGCCGCTTTCACGTTGACATAATCCTTCTCGAATTCGAACTCCGGCGTATGGACGCCGATGATTACAAGCCCCTTGTCTGCATATTTTGCATTCCAATCATTCAGGTACGGTATCGTACGCTGGCAGTTGATGCAGCTGTACGTCCAGAAATCCACAAGCGCGACTTTTTTTCCGACGAGGCTTGCAAGCGTGATATTCTCCGTGTTTATGAAGCCGTCCGGCGTGGTTATCTCCTTTCCAGGCGCAAACCTTATTTTCTTTGACTCAATGCGCTTGCTGTCAGCCTGACTCACGTCTCCGTTCTGGTTCGCTACAGAAATTTCCTGCTGGTGCGGCTGGAGAGGGACTTTGCTCTGCTCCAGGTAAAATATGGCTATGATAATCAATGCCAGGACGACTGCAAGCTGCGCGTTTTTTTCCATAATCATCCCAGGAGAATCTTATTGAGTATATCGAAATTGGCTACGCGGCTCAGCTGCTGTGTGAAGACAAGCACTCCAAGGGCGATTAGGACGACCCCAAAAACTTTGCTAAGTTTTGCCATGTTCTGAGCGTTTTTTCTTATGAACTCTGATGCCTGCGTAGTGAACAATCCAACAGCAAGGAACGGCACTCCAAGGCCCAGCGTGTATGCCATCAAAAGGTAAAAGGCAGTTCCTGGATGGCTTGCCGCGAGTCCAAGTATCGCGCCAAGGGCAGAGCTGACGCACGGAGTCCATCCTGCGGCAAATCCTGCGCCAAACAACAACGATGTCAGGTACCGGGACTTCAGCTTCGTTGCCTGTATCGCCTTGTGCTCTGTCTCAAGGAACGGTATTCTCACAAGGCCGAGAAGGTACAATCCAAAGAATATCATCATTGCTCCACCAATCCTTGCAAGCCATGCTTGGGCATCGTAGGCGAATTTCTCAAGTATTGTATTAAGGAGGACGCCTAAAGCAGAAAACACAAGCGAAAACCCTAGGACAAAAAAGGCGCTGTTGATGAAAATGTCCCACCTGTTCTGCTTGGCGTCCTTAAGGGAACTGCCGGCAAGATAGGAGAGGAAACCGGGTATGATTGGCAAAACGCAGGGCGAGGCGAATGACACTATCCCTGCAAGGAACGCCACAATGATTGTCACATCAGCCATAATAATCACGCATACTTCTGTATCTCGTCAAGATACCTTTTCTTGTCCCAGCCTTCCGGCGATTTTAACACGCGGTCTTTGCCTTTTATGAACACCTTTGTGTGCTGGTATCCTATTCCATACTCCCTTGCCAAATCAACTTCATCCTGGCTTGTCTCATCGTCCCTGTAGTTTACCCTGAACCCGACGACTTTGTCGCCTTCAATCTCGTTGAAAGACGCCTCAAGGCCGTTGGGGACTTCGTTCCTGCATACCGGGCACCAGTTGGCGTAGAAATACAAAACCACTAGTTTATCCGTCTTTAGCGCGCTGTCATAATCGGCCTTGTTGAATTCTATCAATGGTGAGTCTTTCCCTGCAAGCCTTTTGCCCGTGAAAGAAAACGGCATCATTGCGTCTTTTCCCTTATCCATCACATCGGTGGCGTTCTTTATCATTGCCGTTGATTCATTGTTTTCCGTAGTTTTTTCCATTGATTTATCAATTATATTGTCTCTAGTGGAAGCGCATCCAAGGATGAGCGCTATGAACAATATGCCAAATATGCCTAGTTTCATACAATCGCCTAATATGATGTCCCAAAGGCGGTTAATAAGCGTTTTCCCATATTCATTCCAAATCCAAAAAACCGTCACTTCCCCGTCTTCCCTTCATAATAGATTATTTTCACTGTCTCTTCGGTTATCAGGCCGCCGTTAACCTTGCCATCAAGCAGGGGCTTTATTCTCTCTATATTCTCTCTGGTATCAACAATTTCTATGGCAACAGGGAGGTCTGAAGAGAGCCTCAATATAGAAGTTGTGCGAAGATGGCTTGTCTTGCCGTAGCCTCCTATGCCCCGCAGTACAGTGGCCCCGGAAATCCCCTCTTTCCTGAAAAGCTCCAACAGGTGCTTATACAAGGGCTTTCCTTCGTGCATATCAGACTCGCCAATGAATATCCTCAGCAAAACAGCTTCGCTTTCTTTCTTCATTTCAATCCCCCCATCACTGTTATGGCAACCCTCCCGCAATAAACGGCAAGCAACGACAAGAATATTGTAAGAAATATGTTTGCACCGGCCAGCATGAACTGCTTTCCCTCAATCAGCCTGAACGTCTCATAACTGAACGTTGAAAGCGTGGTGAAGGCACCAAGCACCCCGATTGACAAAAATACCCGGGTTTCCTGGCTAAAGGCACCCAAATACTCCGATGCATACATTATCAGCCCTATGAAAAAACTCCCTGAGACGTTTATGGCAAGTGTCCCTGCAGGGAATGATGAAAAGCTGGGCTGTATCCATGCCCCTAATAGGTAGCGCGCCACGGCGCCAATGAACCCCCCCAAACCGACAAACAATAACAGATGCATACCACACCAGAAGTCATCAGCTTAAAGAAGCGGTTTTGCAGAGCATGGCGGACTTCATCACCTATTACTATTCATCTGAAAACTATTAAAACTAAACAAGCCTGAAGTAAATCCTCCTGTTGTCCTTTCCCTTGTTCTCCATGGAAGCGAGCTCTATCTTGCCTATTTCACCTGTGTTTGAAACGTGCGTCCCTCCATCCGCTTGGATGTCAATCCCATCGATTTCAACAACCCTCAGCGTGTCTATTGACGGGGGGAGCGCGCCTGCAAGCTTGATTATCGCTGGTATCTTTAATGCGTCTTGGCGCCTCATGAAGGAAATCTTGACGTTTGCTTTTTTGCCTATCGCTTCGTTGGCCAGCTCTACACATTCCTCAATCTTTCCGCGGTCGAAATCCTGTATGGAGAAATCAAAGCGCGTGTTTTCAAGGCCTATCTGGTTGCCAGTTATCAGCGCTTTGTGCCTTGAATAGAAAACTGATGCGAGAATATGGGAAGCTGTATGCATCCTCATGAACGTGTAGCGGCGCTCCCAGTCAAGCTCCCCCCGGACTTCGTCGTGGACGGAGAAGGACGGGGGCTCGTTCAAAAAATGCGTTATCCTCTCCCCTTCTTTTTTGACATCCAAAACCGCAAACTCGTCGTTGCCAAAGCGTATCCTTCCCGTATCGTTAGGCTGCCCGCCACCAGTCGGATAAAAGGCAGTCTTTGAAAGCTCTACTTTTGCCCCATCAACTGACGTGACAAACGAGCGGAAATCCCGCAGATATGAATCAGTCAGATAAAGGGCTTCCACAAAATTGATTTTATCGGGGCAGTTAAAAAAGCTTTACCTGAGAACCATGAGGGCATTCTTCTTCAGTTCCGGCCTCTCATACGTGTCGTAGCGCTTGAGTATCTTATAATAGGTGTTCCTTTGGGAAGGCACAAAACCCGCTTCCTTGATTAAACGCAGGACTTCCTCAAGATCTGTCCAAAACGTTACGCCTGTTGCAGAAACAACATTTTCTTCCATCAGGATGCCGCCAAAGTCATTGGCGCCAAAATGCAGGGCCATCTGCGCGGACTTGGTACCCTCAGTAACCCATCCTGCCTGTATTGACGCAAAGTTATCCATCATTATCCTTGAAAGCGCTATGGTCCTCAGGTAATCCGTTGCTGTTGATTTCTCGAACTGACCCTCTAGCTCCGTCTGCTCTGGCTGCATGCTCCATGGGATGAACGCAGTGAATGAGCCGTATTTGTCCTGGAGCTGGCGAAGCACGTCAAAGTGCTCCATCCTTTCGTCTATGGTCTCAAAAAAACCGTATGTCATTGTCGCAGTCGTTCTCATGCCGAGCTTTGCCGCCTCTTCCATGACATTGAGCCAGCCCTTTGCCGTTATCTTGTGAGGGCTAACGAGCTGCCGGACACGGTCGACTAGGATTTCCGCTCCGCCTCCGGGAAGCGATTTCAGGCCTGCATCGCGCAGCTCTTCAAGAACCTGCCTTATGGTTTTGTGGTAATATTTTGCGAAGAACTCTATCTCTGTGGGGGAAAATGAATGTATGTCGACTGTCGGGAACGCGTCGCTGATTGCCTCAAGCAACTCGATGTAATACTCCCACTTTATCTTGGGGTTCAGCCCGCCCTGAAGGAGGACCTGCGTGCCACCAAGCGCAACAAGCTCCCCGACCTTTTTTAGTACATGCTCTTTCGTCAGCGTGTATGTGTCTGGAGCAGTTGGCTTCCTGTAGAACGCACAGAATTTGCAGTCAACGTTGCAGATATTGGTGTAGTTTATGTTCCTGTCTATGACAAACGTGACAGTCTTTGGGTCCCAGCGCGCGTTTCTCAGCGACTGCGCAGCCGCGCCAAGTTCAGTCAGGGGGGCGTTCTCGTAAAGATACGAGCCTTCCTTTATTGTTATCCTGTCGCCTGAAAGCGCCTTTTCCAGAATCCCTGACGAATCCATACGCTTTACTGAAGAATAAGGGATTTAACTGTTTTCAGCAAAGTGGGGGATGATAGCCCAGTAAGAAGGGGTCTCCCCTTCTTGTGGAAGGGATTTAACTGTTGCGTTAAAATGGGGCCTTTCCTATCTCGCCGAGCTTTTTGGCGTTCTCATAGAACTTCCGCAGGCCGCGCTTCTCCCCAACTCCAAGCGTGAATGACAGCAGGGAATAATACTCTTTGACGACGCCGCGGTCTATGCCGGCCTTGCGAGAAGCGTAATCTATTATTTCCCTCATGTTCTTCTTGCCCCATTCTTCAGACGCTCTGATGGCGGAAAGTATCTTTTTTTTATCATCTGCGTGCAAGCCGTTTTTGTAGGCAAAAACGCCGAAGACCATTGGTTCCCTTGAGAATTCAGACCACGCCTTTCCCAGGTCCAGCAGGTAATCGCGGGAACGCGCTTTCTGCAGTGCCGCATCGCCGATAACAAGCTCTGCGTCTGCGTTGCCTTCAGTGTAAACTGGGCTGTCACCAAAAGCGCTTTTCATCAGGATTTTGAGGAGGACAGAAGAGGTCGCCGACTCCTTTGTCAAATGTATCGTTTTTATTTTGCTTATAGGCACAAACGACAGCAATAAAACGCTCTTGACTTCGCCATGTGATGCTATGCAATGCTCGCCAAGAACGCCTCCAGTCCTGGCGAACTCTATTGAAGAAATGAAGCTTGCGTCAAGCTCGCCGGAAGCGAATTTTTTGTTGAGCTCTGAAGGGACACCCTTGACTATCTCCCCGCCAAAGGGGACTTTTCCGTGCTCGAGTGCGCAGGTTACCGGAAGAATGTTTATGTAATCGATGATTCCAAGCTTCATATGGCTCCCTTCACTGCCCCGACAAGTATATAGGACACTACGGACGCCACGGCTCCCCACGTGGCATATTCCACAGATATCATCCTCTTTTTCCATCCCCTGAGCGTTGCGACAATCGCCCCAAGGCCCATGAGGAGCAGCATTCCTACCACCCAAGATACCCTGACTGCAAGCGAAAGCGGGAACAGCATTATCGGGGTTATGAGAACGACAAAAACAACTATTGTGCCAATAAACGTCAATATGGTGGTTGCCCATACCCTCTGCCTCGAAGTGTTGCCTTCGGACTCTTCCTCAACATGCATCCCCACGGCGTTGCCAAATGCATCTGCTATCCCTGTGGCAAAAAGTGACAGAAAAACCGTTGTCCTGTCGCCGAGGACGCTCATTCCTGTAAGGACCCCAAGAGCAAGGACTACGCCGTCAACGGCACCAAAAGCAATCCCCTGGAATCCGTCTTTGATGAATTGTTTCATTGTATCACAAATAAGCAGAGTTAGTCCTGACAGGCGTCTTTCCGGCGCGTTGTATGATAAACGGCAGGTCGGATTCCCGTATCTTCTCAAATGTTTTGCCGTAGGTCGCGTTGAGTATCTTCTCCTCAAAGCTTGAGCCTCCTATGTCATCTATGCCAAAATCAAGCGCCAACTGCGCAGTCTTCTTTCCCACAGTCTGCCACACAAGCTTCGTATGCGGGATGTTGTCAAGCATGAGCCTTGAAACTGCGGAAACCTTAAGGTCTTCCATGGCCCCTACAGGCTTGAGGTTGTACATCTTCTGGAGGACCGTGTTCTCAGGATTGTACTCAAGCGGAATGAACGCCTGGAAACCCTGCGTTTCGTCTTGCAGTTGGCGGGCAGCAATCATGTGGTCTATCCTGTGGACTGGCTTTTCGATGTAGCCATATAGCATTGTTACATTGCTTTTCATCCCTCCAAGGTGTATCTCACGGGAGGTATCAA
>JACRMZ010000052.1 GCA_016219455.1 Candidatus Aenigmatarchaeota archaeon | reverse complement strand
GTATAGCACAATCTCCATGAATTCACTGAAAGGAATCGGGCCGTTCTTCTCTATTTCTTTGCGTATAATCTCCTCTAGCACACACATAAAATGAATAAAAAAGAATTAAAGGCCCGGAAAATAATTCCGGGACGTTACTGCCTTAGCCGCGCCTTGCCATTTTCGTCCTTGCGGCGTTTCCGTGCTTGTCAATGAAGTAGAGCCAGCCTTCCTCTCTCCTGATTCCGCAGTGGTGAACTACTTCCTGTCTCTTGTCTGTCTTCTGTCCCTTCCTGGCCATCTTCGCTCGAGCAGCGTTGCCTGCTTTGTCGACGAAGTAGAGCCATCCGGACTCTCTCTTTATTCCGCAGTTGCACAAAGTTTCTGCCAATTATATCACCCCGTCTCTTAAGTAATATTATCTTTCCTCGGCTTAAAAAGCTATTTCCGACGGTAGAATTAACACTTTGTTAACCCCTCTAAGAAGCCTTGGAAAATATTGATAAGACAAAATCAATGATTTTTTGCAAAATTCCTGTTATAATTGAGCTAACTCCGGAAATGGCGTCTTTTTGCTTAAATTCACCTATTTTAAGGTAGTATTTCTGACCCCCCACATCCAGTGTAGTGAACTGGTCCTGGGAGGAGCATTTTTCTGCGACTATGGCATTTACCAAAACAGTTGATGGAACGGAAACCTCTTTTTGAGTATCAAATGCAATGTCCTGCGTGTTTTCTATCGCTATTTTGGCGCCGCCCTTGCCGGAAACAGAGAAAGTCACATTGAATGCTTCTCCGCACTTGACTGTGTCAGGGTGTTTTATTTCAGTGACCTTGAAAGGGAGCTTTTCCGTTACCTTGAGCTCTTTCTTTATCGCGTTTCCAGTTTCATCTATCGCAATTATGTAATGATTTCCGGCCTTGGAGGCTATTATTTTGTTCCCCTCTGTTGGAAGAGTTGAATAAATCCTGTATTTTTCCCCCGTTATTTCATACCCTATGCTTTCCCCCCTCTCTGCCTCTGCACGCTCTGTCCTCAGGAGAAGCGCGCTTGATTTTTTATTATTGGTGTCAATTTCAACATCAGGCGTTATCGTCTTTCCGAGGAACGTTTTTATGTCGGAAAGTTTTGAGAACACATAACCGCTGGGAAGATCATCCCGCGATTTCATGATAAAGTGGATTTTTTTCTCTCCGCCCGGGCATATTGAAATAAGATGGTTGTCTCCACCCTCAAAGCTGACGATCTTTTGCCCCTTGTCATCGACTCTTGAAGTGATGTCGCTGGATGTAGCGAGGCATCCGTTTCCCGTATTTGTTATCCTAGCCTCAATCACAGAGTATCTTCCAGGACCGATTGTCTTTGGGAACGTTTCATATGAAACGTCAAACATCTGAGGAAGCCCCCGCGTTTCGAGGACATCAACAGTCGCCTTGGGCGCAGTACTCTTTATGCTCGTTTTTTGCTCTGCAATGTACCCTATTATGGCAAGATTTTCCTTCCCATCGGTAAACGTCCCCATAGGTATGTGGCTTGCATCCAGCCATCCGACTTCATTCCATGTAGGGTCAACGGGGAACCATCCGTCAAGATAAACCTCACCCCAGGCGTGGTAATCCCATCCGCCCTTGCTGTAAACTATGCCAGCAGCGTACCTTGCCGGTATGCCTATTGACCGTACCATGGCAACAAAAAGGTTCGTAAACTCATCGCACGTGCCTTTCCTGTTTTTGTATACCCACGAGGAGTCGTATAGTTCCCCACCAAATGCGATGTCATATTTGACATTGGTGTAGACCCAGTGGGAAATCCTGGCAACAGCCTCAAACGCGTTTTCGCTCCCGGAAATGATTTCCCGCGCCTTTTCGCGTATTTCGTCTGTAAGAGGTATGCTTTCGCTTCCAGTCACGTACTGGATAAGCTCCTTTGGCGCTGTGTACGGGAACGAAACAGCCGTCACCTTTGAAAATATTGCTTCGTTTTTTATCCTGTTTTTTATTTCCACCGAGGCACCGCTAAACACTTTCCAGTTGAGAACAAGTTTTTCATTCCCATACCCGTCCTTTTCCTTGCTGTACTTTGTGGACACGGCAATGCTATCGTACTTTTGCGGCGCATACAGCGTGTAATTTACTTCATCCAGAACAATTGGAGCCGTTATCATTGCCGTAATTTCTGCGTTGCCGTCGAGGAAGCCGGTTTCACGCGGGTTAAAGTCGCCAAAAACAGCCGGGGCCAAAAGAATAAACGCCAAAAGCCAGCGCATAAGTTATTTATCAAGTCGCCCAATATAAAACTATGATAACCCTCACAACTGACTTCGGAGAGGGCCTTTATTCGGCCCAGGTGAAGGGGAGGATACTTTCTATAAATCCCGATGCCCGGGTTGTCGACATAACTCACAGTATAGCCAAGTTTGACATATTGGAGGGGGCGTTCCTTGTGAACGAGGTGTCAAAGTACTTCCCGCGAGGGACGATACACATCGCTGTTGTCGACCCCGGTGTAGGCGGGAGGCGCAGCCCGATAGTGGTCGAGACGGAGAGGGGTTTTTTCATAGGTCCGGACAACGGGATATTCACATTTTTGCATCCTAAGAGGATATTTGAGATAAGCCTGCAGCGCCTCTATGACGCACTTGGCGAAAAAAAAGACGTATCAAGCACCTTCCATGCAAGAGACATATTCGGGCCCGCCGCGGCATTGCTTTCCAAGGGCGTTGGCTTGGGAAACATCGGGAAGGAAAAACCATCCATGGAAATCATAGAAATAGAGCCGCCGTCTTTCTCAGCCGGCAAGTCCCAGGGAAGGGTGATATACATAGACAGCTTTGGGAACATAATCACCAACATAAAGTATGATTACCCCAATGGCAGCATTTCCGTTTCCATTGGAAAGAAGAAGGCCAAAGCTGAAGTGTGTTCCACTTTCTCCGATGTGCCTGAGGGCAGGATAGCAGTCCTAAAAGGCAGCCACGGCTTCATAGAGATAGATGTCCACAAGGGAAATGCATCAAAATTTTTAGGCGCCGAAAAACGGGCAAAGGTAACTCTTTCGCGGAGAAAGCCATGATAGAAAAAATAGTCATACTGTTCGCACTCGTTTTTCTCGGCGAACGGATATCGTCAAGGCTTGGCCAGCCGAGCGTTCTGGCCACAGTGATAATAGGAATCGCTCTGGGGCCAAGCTTTCTCAATATGATATCAGAGGAAGAAATATCCCTCCTTTCGCAGATGGGAGCCGTCTTGCTGTTGTTCGTCGTTGGAATAGAAAGCGAAGTCCACGAAATCTTTAATAAAAACAACTTTCTTATTGCCATCGGAGGAGTTGCCGTGCCTTTTGTTTTTGGCTACATTGCAAGTTTTCTGATACCCATTGAAAACGTTTGGGAAAGGGTATTTCTGGGGATAATACTTGTTGCCACATCGGTTGGGATAACGGCAAAGATGCTCCAGGAGATGGGGCTTATGAACACCAAAATGGGATCTACGATAATTGGCGCAGCCGTAGTGGATGATATCCTTGGAATAATAGTGCTTTCTGCCGGGCTTGCCAGTTCATCATCAGGCACAGTTTCCATAGAGCCAATCGCAAGGACAATAGTGGTTTCAATAGTTTTCATAGCCGTTTCCATAGGAATAATAGGGAAAATAGCCGCGCACAGCCTCCACCTTCTCGAGTCTAAGTTCGGGATGGAGTTCAAGGAGGTTTCCATATTGCCGCTTTTCATAATTGCCCTTTCCATGGCATGGATTTCCGAAGCAGTCGGGCTTTCGATGATAATAGGCG
>JACRMZ010000034.1:4074-5562 GCA_016219455.1 Candidatus Aenigmatarchaeota archaeon | reverse complement strand
CAGGAACCATATGACGGCAACGATATCAAGTGCCGTCCTGATGGGATACCAGTTGAGAAGTTCCTTTCAGACACACTTGAAAAAAGGAACTCCACGCAGTTCCTTTCCATGGCAGACGGGAAGTATGACCTCCTCCAGACATTTGACAAAGGCGGGAACATAGTAAAGGCAAAGGGCTATGTGTCAATGTTCAACTGGGCCCTTAACATTTCAATAATTGTTGCCATTGCAATCTCTGCCCTGATATTCTTTGTTGCAGGGATGTCGTTAAAGTCTTCCCTAAGATGGATAGGCGCATCATTTGCCGTTTCGGGTTTTGTAGTGATTTCAATACCGCGTGCCGCAAAAATGGCAATGCCAATAATTGTTGACAAGGCTTCCCAGGCCATTGAGTTCCTGAAGATCGATCCGCTAAATCTCATAAATCCGCTGCTAAGCTCAATTGAATCCAAAGCGGCAATTCTCCTGTTTTTGGGCGCCGCGTGCCTTTTGTCGTCATTCATACCAATTGTACAAAAGTTCACAATCGGTAAACATAAAGCTGACAGAAAGTTATAAATACAACCTTTTTAAATAACCTTTTTCATTCTCAATAATAGATGGCATATTTTTTCGATGCCGAGGATGCAATAAACCAGTCAACAAAGAAACTCGATTCTAAGGGTGATTATATCGCGTGCGCCATGCCATTCATGGAAGCTGGGCAAGATAAGGACGCGTTTTACATCGACTTTGACCCGTTTTCGCCACTGGGGAAAAAAAGAATACTTGCATACGAAGGAATCGACTCCAGTGAAATAGATAAGATAAAAAGCAATGTTGATTTCCAAGTAGAAAAAATATATGGAGAAGCGGAAAGGCTGATAAAACAAGAGATAGAGTCAAGGAAAAAGCTGATTTCCGACGATCTTTGGCTTTTCCTTGCCCCGCCGGCAGGCGCATACTTCATGGCGTCTGACTATTCGAGGAAGGGAAAGGCCGAGAAGGCATTAAAGCGCCTTGAATGGATGAAAAGGAGATGGGGCGAAGCCGAGTATGAGATTGTCAGGTCGCCGTTCCCCTATGATGGCGAGCGGGAAAAAAAGCTTCTTTTCAAGGCCGCGAACAAATTTTCCAAGGGAACCAGGGGGGATATGCAGTCAGTCGAATCCTACAAGTCCCTTTCAGACGGGATAAAAAAATCCCAGAGAAATATCAGCCTTCCAACGGGCGAGATAATCTACGAGTAACTGCCTTTTAATCCTTGCCAGGGGATAAACGGTCATGCATGTGCCTGATATCCCGACGCCCAAGGACTTGATAAATGCGGCATTCTCCAGGGCGCGGAAGAAGGCGATACAGAAGAAGAAGCTTATAGACAGGGAGATGCTGAGGATAGACATCTCCGCTAACGTCGTCCTTGACTCTATCCACAACATATCAATTTTGGACATAAACAGCCTTACGCCATTTTACAGGGAGCTTCTGGAGGCAACAGTTGATATGGTC
>JACRMZ010000034.1:0-4038 GCA_016219455.1 Candidatus Aenigmatarchaeota archaeon | reverse complement strand
CGCTGGGCAAAGAAGAAGATACTGACAGTCAAGAGGATAACGCTGAAGGGATATACAAAATTGAAGCCCAATTTGGCCATACAGAAAAGAAAGGTCTTTTACGGCAGGCTTAATTCTGTGCTGCGGGGCATTGAGAGCGACCTTGATTTTCTCAGGGACTGCTGCAAGGCGATTGCCAACTTGCCCATAGTCAAAGAGATGCCGACTGTCATCATAGCGGGATTTCCAAATGCAGGCAAGAGTTCGCTGCTAAAGGCGATAACCGGAAGCGAACCGGATATACAGCCGTACCCGTTCACGACAAAGGGGCTTATGATGGGCTACACAAAGATAGGCTACCATAAAATACAGTTTATAGACACGCCAGGCCTCCTTGACAGGCCGCTTGAAAAGTCCAACAACATAGAAAAGCGGGCTATTGCGGCGCTGAGGCATCTGGGCGGGACGATTATTTTTGTCATCGACCCGCTTTATAATGTGGAAGGCCAGTTGAAGCTTCTGGAGGACGTTAAATCCGAACTGAAGTCCAAAGTGATAATAGCAATAAACAAGTGCGACTTGGAATTTGACAAGGAAGAAGTCGCGGCGAAGGTCTCTGGCCTGATGATTTCTGCTACCGAGGGCACGGGAATAGACGCGTTAATAGCTGCAGTGGGGGAAAGCATCAAGCAATGACGCCTATTGATTCCAGAAGCTTGGGAGGCAAAAGGTGCTTGATCGACGAGCGCTCTTCGGGGGATATGGTCTCGTAGGCTTTGCGGAAGACGTTGGCTGCCGCTTGTTTTCCCATCAGGCGTTCCGTCTCGTCAAAAAGCATTGACAGCAGGCCATCGAGTCCCTTCATGCTCTTTATTATGTCTGTGTCTGTCACAATTCCCACAACGTTCCCGTTTTGTATTACCGGAAGTTTTTTAATCCCCCGCTCGGCCATCACCCTGAGAGCGGTTCCGACTTCGTTTTCCGGGGACACTGTGATAAGCTTTGACATTATATTGGCGACCTTTATTTTCCCTGCGCTTGAGACTATTTTTGAGACGGAGTTTAGGACGTCCCTTTCAGTCAGTATGCCGACGGGCCCCGAGTAACTAGTTACAACAAGCGATCCTATGTTGTTTTCCCCCATTATGTCTGCAGCCTCAGAAGCAGTAGAGCTCTCGTCTATCGTTTTGACATGCGGTGTCATTATTTCCTTTACTTTCATGACAAAATTTCTTATGGATGGGGTTATATAAAAAGAGATTGGGCAAACCGAAGCTCTAAAGGTACATTCTCATCACCTCCTCCACCCTTATTTTCTCCTCAAGTTTTGTCATGAGCATGTTTGTCACTTCCCTGGCGCGGAAGTCGTTTACCCAGTCGTTTTTGAACACTGAAAGGAGCGCGTATTCCTCGGCCGTTTTTATGAATCCGACAGCGTTTTCCCCGCCGATGTCATCAATGGCCTTGCATGTCAGGTGGTCAAGCTTGCTGCATATGGAATCCTCCCATGGATAGGGCGTGCGCTTTATCGCGTTGCCGTATAGGCGCCTGTAAACGCTTATGCCGATGTTGAGTATCGAGGAAGTGATGCCTTTCCCATATTTGAAGTCCAAAAGATGGTCCTTTTTCAAAGGATAGACATAGAAGTTCTCAGTGACGATACCCCCGACTGGTATCTCCCTTCCGGCTTCCTTGAGGATGCGTTCGTACGACTTGCAGTAGCTCTCTATGCGCTCGTCCATGTCTCTCATAGATTAAATGTTAAAGATTATTTATAAAGATATCACTTTAGTGTTAAGTAACAAAAATAAGCTAACTCTTAGTTACTTTTATGCGTTTTCCCGTAATTTCAAACTTTACAGGCATGAACTTCTCTATTGTTTTGATGTTTGTTTGGATGTGCTCTGTTATTTTTCCAGTTGCAATTTCTCCACCGGCTATGGCCAAAAACGGCAGCAACTGGTCGGCTGCAAATTCGTCAACAGAACCCGTCTGGCCCATCAGATGAGATGCTGCTTCCTTCCCGACAGTTTCGCTTTTCTTTCCCCGTTCACCGATTGCCGACGAGCCTATTACCGAGTTCTCTGACTCAAGCCAAAGCTGGATTCCAGAACCAATGGACTTGGAATTGGAGTAGACGCAATCAATCGACGCCTTCTCCCCTGTTGACAGTTCGATTATTTTCAGCGCTTCGGCCTTCTGGCGTTCTGCGACGCGGGGGTTCTCAAGGTCAATCGATGCAGCTGAAACGCCTGCGATGCGTTTTATCCCGCCCCTTTTTGCTATAATGATTGGTTTTAGTTTTGACGGGTGAAAGGCAAACTCTGCTTCAGCCATTCCTTCAGGATAAAAACCGTGGCGGATTATTTTCCCATCGGCAACATAGCCAAATTTTCCGAGAAGCGGGAAGAGAACATTCAGGAGATAGTCAACAGGAGGAGCCCATTTCCCATAAGTTGCGCCACCTTGGAACGCGATTTTTACTGGGGATTCTATTTTTATCAATGGTATCATAAGCGCCTGGAGGACAAGAGAAATGCTTCCTGCAGTAGGTATTTTTATCTCCAAATCGTGTTCTTCAATTTCCTTCGGTGAGAATTCCAGATACCCTGATTTGATTTCAAGCCCGTTTACTTTGGCATCGCAAAGCTCCGCCACTGCCCTGGCAGCTTCAATGTGCTGTGCCTGGAGGCCGGGATTTGGCCGGGACGCCCGGATATTCGTTATTTTTACAGGTATTTGGGAATACGCTGAAAATCCGATGGAAGTCCGTATTACCTGTCCGCCTGCAGAACCGTCGATTTCAAGGAATCCCATAATCTTACTTCAGCGCCGAGTATTCCTTGCCCAAAAGCGCGACAGCGATTTTCTGCTCCAGTATCTCGTTTGTGCCTTCGTATATCCGTGTGACGCGCGTGTCGCAGAAATGCCGTGCGACTTTTGTTTCCAGCGAGTAACCGGATGAGCCGAAAATCTGGACAGCGCGGTCCGTTGAATCAAATGCCGCGTTTGTGGCATAATACTTTGCCTGGGATATCGAAAGGTCAGCACGGTCCCTATTTTCGATTGTAGGGTTGTCGTGGTATTTTTGCTTTTCAACTGCTGCCCACAGCGTCATCAGCTTCGATGTCTGCGCGTTGACTTTCATTATTGCAATGTGCCTTTGGATGAGCTGGTGGCCTGCTATGGGTTTGCCATGCTGGACGCGGATTTTCGAGTACTCAATGCTTTCCTTGAGGCAGTCTTCCGCGACGCCGACGCAGCCTGCTGCCACTGAAAGGCGGCCATTCATAAGCGTTGAATAAGCGACTTGGAGGCCATGGTCCTTTTCTCCAAGAAGGTTGCCTTTGGGGACAAGACAGTCCTCAAATTTTATCGAGCCTGTGTCAGATGAGCACAGCCCCATCTTGTTTTTTTCTTCAAATGTAGAGTACCCTTTTGATTTTTTCTCAACAATGAATGCCGAAATCTTCCCCGTCTTCTTGTCCTTTGCGTAGGCTGTTATGACATCGGCTATCGTCCCGTTGGATATCCACGCCTTTGTGCCATTCAGAATAAAACCGTCCTTTGTCTCCTCGAACGTGCTTTTCAGGGAAGACGGGTCACTTCCTGCCGTTGGCTCCGTCAGGCCAAATGCCATTACCATATCGCCTTTTGTTGTTTTCGGCAGATACTTCATCTTCTGTTCTTCGTTGCCCCATTGCTGGATTGTCAGCTGACCGATTGATATGTGGCCGGAAAAGAATGTCCGGAGCGAACAGCCCTCTTGCCCGATTCTCATCGCAGCAAGGACGTATGTGACGATATCGGCGCCTTGCCCCCCATATTTTGTTGATATTGGAAGTCCTAAAAGATCGGCTTTCCCGAATATCTCGCGTATCTTATCATTGCATTTTTTTGAAAGCCAGCACTGCCTCTCGTAATCGCGTATCTTCAGGCATGCCCGATCCACCTGCTCAAGGATGGCCTCCTGCTCTTCGAGCGAGCCGCGGGCGCGTTCGAGATCGAGGCGGGCCGAAAAGAGCTGGGCGTTGGCGCGGGCGAGTTCGACGCGGGCCT
>JACRMZ010000033.1 GCA_016219455.1 Candidatus Aenigmatarchaeota archaeon | reverse complement strand
CGGCTCTGACCTCATTCCAGAGCTCCACAAGGAGATGGAGATGAAGAAGTCGCTTTTCCAGTTCATCTCATTTGCCGTCGGTGTTGGCATTATGGCCTCCCTCCTGTCGCTTGGATAAAAAGAATTTAACCTTCCGTCTAAAAAGGTGATTATGCAGGCTTCTGATGTCATAGTGGCCCTCTGGGTGGTTTGGCCTATGTATTTCGCCAACGGGTTTGCGCCTTTGGCGCGGGGGAGGCGCTCGCTGGACTTCGGGAAATATTTAGGCAGCTCAAGAGTCTTTGGCGACGGAAAAACATTCGAGGGATTCGGCTTTGCGCTTATTGCAGGGCTTGCAGTTGGCGGGTTCCAGGAAACGATATATGCTAAAATGCTCCACACATTCCCCTATCTTCCTTCAATGACACCACTCATAGGAATCACCCTTGCGTTTGGTGCGATGGCTGGCGACCTCGTAGCAGCATTTTTTAAGCGTCGGTTGAATATGCAGCGCGGCGAGTCGTTCCCGCTGGTAGACCAGCTTGATTTCATAATAGGCGGGGTTTCGTTCATAACGGCAAGCGGCTTGCTGAAAATAAACTGGAGCTCGTTTTTTGTGCTGTTGATAATAACCCCGTTCGTCCATCTTTCCAGCTCATGGGTAGGATACAAGCTGGGGATAAAACGGGAACCGTGGTGAACTTATGGGGGATATCAGGAGGAACTTGTAACTGAAAGGAAAGGGACTGGACGGACACAGTGTGTCCGTCATGCACAGATTTAACCAATCCTTTGCCCCTTGCGGTTCAGAAGGGGAGCCGTGGTGATTGTGATAAAACAAGTGATAGTTGTAAGGAAGGACTTAGGGATGAGCGTTGGGAAAACCGCGGCGCAGGCCTCTCATGCGTCACTTGGCGCATACAAGAAATCCGACGCGAAAATCAGGTCGGAGTGGGAACGGATCGGGTGCAAGAAGGTTGTCCTAAAAGCCAGGAGCGTGGAGGAAATAGAGGATATAGAGCTCAAATGCCAGAAGAACGGCATCCCGTGCTTTGTAGTCCGGGACGCAGGCCTCACAGAGCTTTCACCGGGGACTGTGACTGCCATAGGAATAGGACCAGAAAAAGACTAGAAGATAGACAGGGTAACAGGAAGCCTCCCTCTTCTTGATTAACGGGGGTTTATTAGCTTTTTCAGAGAAAGATTTCCATGAAAGCCGCCATAGCGCTTATAGCTGTCATCCTTATAGCAGGCTGCGCCCAGGTCCAGCAGAAGGAGCTTTGCAAGGAGATCGGCAAAGCACGGCAAAGCTGCGAATGCTTTTCTACAAACCAGATTCCGGAAAGCATGAAAGGCAACCAAAGCGTCGCGCCGGAATGCTTCTGCATGTGCTTTGAGAACGGGACGCAGTTCAACTTCAGCGTGGTTTCGGCGAAATAGTTATGCAGCCGATAGATACCGCTTATCTTTCTGTTTTCTTCATAATGATTTACTCATCGGTCTTGTGGTTCATTGTCTTCTTCAGGAACAAAAACGATTTCCCCGTCACTGCCGGAAGCCCGTCAATAACATTCCTTGTCCCGGCGTTCAATGAAGAGAAGAACATCGGCAGGTGCATCGACTCTCTCCTTTCCATGGACTACGGTGGTGAGGTGAAGATCGTTGTGATAAACGACGGGTCAACGGACAGAACGGGGGAGATTGCAAAGCAGTATGCCGGCAAAGTCACTGTCCTTGAAAAGCCCAACGAGGGGAAAAAATCAAAAGCACTCAACTATGCGCTTGGAAAACTCCCTGTTTCTACCGAGCTTACTGCATGCATGGACGCCGACTCCTATGTATCCAAAGACTATCTCAAACGGATAGTCGAGCATATGGGAAATGCGGATGCAGTGACACCTGCAATGAAAGTTTCCGAGCCAAGGACGATATACCAAATGGTCCAATGGGTTGAATATTGTTTTGCTATTTTCCTAAGGAGAGTGTTTTCCGTTTTCGAATGCCAATACGTCCTTCCAGGCCCAGGAAGCATTTACAGGACAGCGTCATTGAAAAAGGCCGGGTACTTTGACGAGAACAACCTTACAGAAGACATGGAGCTTGCCTTTCGGATGCACGACAATGGCCAGAAAATCGGGAACTGTGTCAACGCTTTCGTTTACACAGAATGCCCCGACACCTTCAGGAAGCTCCTAAAGCAGCGCGTGCGCTGGTACCGCGGCTACCTCCAGAACGTTTTCAAATACAGGCACATGATCCTCAATCCCTCCTACGGGAATCTTGGGATATACCTCATCCCTGTCAACTTCATCTGGATATTTGTCCTCTTGTTCCTTTTCATCTACCCGATATTCAATATCGCCTCTCAGATATGGGACTTTTCCATAAGATGGTCTTCAATAGGATTTGCCCTCACGCAGCCAAAGTTTAACATCGGGCTGGTTTACCTCGACTTCTACATCGTCTTCTGGGCGCTGTTCTGGGTGCTGAATATAATGACTGTGTATCTCAGCATCACAGCATCGGGGGAGAAGGTGGATTTAAAAGCCCGCAAAAAATATTATATCGGGTATGTCCTCATGTATCCTGTCATGCTCACCATATTCTGGATTGCGGCGCTGTGGGATGAGATATCAAAGGCGAGGTTGAGATGGTGACGAACGAAAGGAAGGTCCAGTGGAAATATTATTTCACAGCAGGCTTGATAACGCTCGTCATTTTCCTTGTCGGAATCTACTTCAGCTTCTTCCTTGACAAGATGAAAGTCTCTTCTCTGGAAGGGTCTGTCAGGGAGATGCGGATAACGCAGGAGGACGCAGAGCTGGAAATGACTGCGATAAACCTCCTTGGCGGGAAGAAATGCGACGTCCTTCTCCATGAAATAGAAGGAATCGTCCCGAAGGCGGCAGAACTCGGGGAAAAGCTGGAGTTCTACGAAGCGCGCGAGCGTTTCCAAGACCCTTCGTACCCATCGCTGAAGAAGGATTACACACTGACGCTTGTCAGGTACTGGCTTTTTGTTTCCAAGGCAAAGGATGACTGCAAATACGGATATGAGCCGATTTTATATTTCTACTCAAATGATAAATGCGATGATTGCATACGCCAAGGAACCGTTCTCTCGTACCTTAAGGAGCAGCACCCCCAGAAGATAATGGTTTTTGCCATTGACAATGACATCAAGCTCGGGTCAATAACTTTAATCAAAGGCGCGTACAACGTCACCAAGACGCCGAGCATTATACTCAACGAGACTCTTTTCGAGGGGCTTCAGGACCTCGGGAAAACTAGGGAATTGCTCAATCTGACTTCATAAGTTCTCTAAGGACAATGGTGGCGTATTCGCCTGGCCCAAGTGTGAACGCCACTGTGGCGCTTCCAGGCGAAAACGACTTTGCTGCCACGGACGGCTTTATGAAGGCTTTTCTTTTATCTCCCCTCGTGTTGGCATGCCTGAAATCTTCTGCCTTGATTCCATCCTCTTTCATCACTTCTTTTAGAACTTTATCATACCTGCCATTCCCCAATCTTGTTTCATAACCCGGCACAATGGCGTCAAAATTTCTGCACTCCGTCTTTCCACCAAGAAACCTCTCAAGAGCTGTGTTGAAAAGATAGCTCTGGTACGCGTTTACCATAAGCCTTCCAAAGCCCCCTCTCATTTTATCCTTGCCAAGGACGATATCTTTCCCTATTGTCTGATTGTTTTTCTCCTTTCCAAACCGCTGCTCGCCGAAATAGTTGGGTATTCCTCGCGTAACAGCTTCTTTAGCGAACGACTCCACAATTTTTTTCGAGGTTTTCTCATCGTGCTTTATATCGCGTATGGTTATTGTGAACTCGTTGCCCCTGAGGTCTCCGGGGAACAGCACGCCTCCGTAGCGGAAATCAAAGAGCTTTAGTTCTTCGGAACTCACGCGCTCAGCCAAACTCGGGCCAATCCTCTCAAGGGAAATGGCCTGCCTCGTCACGGCAATCTTGTCCTTCAGGCCGGCAAAACCGATTGACGCCTCCGGTATCCCCAAAGAGAACGCTATCTTCTTTATCGCTTCTGGCGTTGTCAGGTTCCGCTTTTCCATCGTCGCTATGAGGATTTTTCCAGGCCTTTCTGCGGGTATTTCATCCACTACAAAATCCTCAGGTGAGGACTTTATCCTGCCCCCAAGCCCCTTCGTGTTTGTCCAAAAGGACTGGACACACGCGCCCTTGAGTTCTCTGGCATGCGTGCCTGTGTTATGAACCATATTAGAGAAATCGTTGGTTAAAGCTAAAACCACGAGTAATCGGTTAAAAAAATAGAAAGGAGGGCAGCAGGTTTCCCCGCTGCCTTTTTGCTTGCGACTGGACTTACTTTGCCATGTATTCTGTGCCCGTGAAGCCCATTGCGTCGAAGTTCTGCACTGCGTTCGCGGCGGCTCTCGTGTTTGCCTTCTCGTAACCGTATACGAGCAAAGCGCTCTGTCCGCTCTTGAATGCGTCTGCTACGAACTTCACAACACCGTCGCCTGCCTTCATTCCGGATGCGGCACCGCATGCGGGGAAGTCAAGCTTCAATGCCTGTGCAGTGAGCCTGTTGACACAAGGCCCTCCTACTAGCACGAGGTTTTCCTTGAGTACGCTGGCGTCACTGACTTCAGTGTCCACTTTCGCGACAGCGGTCTTTATCGGGCTGACAACTTTCATTGCCGTGCCAGATCCTCCGCTGACTGTCGTGGTCGGGCCCTTTATCACTATCTTGGCCCTCTGCTTGCTTGCAGGCACCTTTATTAACACCTTGTTGGAGTTTCCGTTGGATTCGGGGTTAAGGATGACGACACCCAAGTCTGTAAGTACGTCATACTTCCTCGTACCAAACGCAGTTCCACCGTAGATGACTTCGTTGGCTTCCTTCTCGCCTGCTGTAGCGCCGAACCTCACGGTTGACGATGCTATGGTCCAGCAGCCAATGTCAAGTTCTTGGTTCCTACGCCAGTGTAGTGTTCAGGCAATGCTAGGTAGAACCTGTCCGTTGCGAAAGCTGCAGCTCCCGACTCTGAGTTGTCGTTAGTTGCGTTTGTTGGCTTCACTACAATGCCGTTGGTCCCTGATATGTCACCATAGCTTATGGTGAAGTTGTGGGGGTTTGTTCCGGCTGTAGTCGAGGCGAACTGTATCTTCCCGTTTGAGTCCTTGTAGAAGATACCACCAGAGTTATTGACATACACGATGTGCGTGTCAATGCTCGAGCCTGCCTTCTTCACAGTGAACCCTTCGTTCGTCACACCGCTTGCAGTGAAGACGTAGACTGGCATGCTCGTCAGACTGGCGTGCGCGTTGCTTGCGTCAAGCGAAGACTCTTGTGTCACCGAGTACTGCCTGAAGTTGCTCTCAACTAGCGAGTCGAAAAGCACTCCACCGAAGTTGCTCGGGAAGTCATAGCTCTGGCCTGCGAACGCTATTCCGCCGTAGTCCTCAGTCTTGCTGTCCAGCTGCCAGTTGAACTTCGCACCTACCGAGATGTCGTTGTAGCTTGTGTTGGTAATGACCCACGTCCACTTGGCTGCCGTTGCGTCGTCTGGCTCACCGAACTGCTTGAGGGGGTCTGCATTGTTCACTGTTGCGCTTGTCTCTGACCCTACTCTGAGCTGAACCTGCCTTGACTCGGCTTCCTGAGTGTAGAGGATACCGTTCTTTGGCACAGTTACCTTGAGCCCGCTTATCGTTTCTGTGGTGTCGGCCGTTGTCGAGCTTCCAATGAACTTTGTATCACTTCCTACCTTTACTGCTACACTTGTCTGACCTATTGATGTTACCGAAATGGCCTTTCCATCAACTGTCGCAGTGTCCCCGACCTTCAATGCCAGTTCAGTACCAAGCTCCATCGTTATCTGGCTGACTCCTATTGAAGTTATCTTCAGGGTCTTTCCAAGCATCTGTATCTTCAGCGAATCGGTAGATGTGACATCTCCGTGCTTGAAGTTGGTCGTGTCCTTGTCAACGACATACAGATACTGTATAGTGCCCTTGTCTGTCTGCACAAGTCCCGGCCTGCGGTACCATCGTTGGCCTTGTCGTCCAAGACGATTTCTTCGTGGGCATTTATTGACTTAGCTTTGAAGTCGATCTTGCCCTTGAAGAGACCCGGTATCTTGTTGTTCTTCCAGACGGTCCTGTCGAATGCGGCTGAATTTGACAATACCAAATTCAAGGGTACATCCTTTGAGTCCCCTCCGCTTATCGATGCTCCCGTTCCAGCTGAAGCGGTGTAAGACTCACCACCCAACCTTGCGGCTATATCTATTGCTCCTGCAATGTCGCTTGCCAGGCCAGCTGCCTCGCCACCCGAACCAACAACTATTACGAAGTTGGCCTTACCGCCGTCCACGAATGGAGCGGGGAAGTTGCTCAGATCTGTTGCTCCGAGCACCGGCATAGCGATGGTTGCTCCTGCTAGCAATGCGCCGATTGCGGTCGCAGCTACTCTTTTAAACTGCATTCCATCACCCTTTTATTTACTTTATATTGGACCTGTCGTTGTCAATCACTGTAGTCGCTTAGCCTACCATTTGTATGGTAAACTGATTGGTCCACACTTGTCTGATAGATACAATATGTTAACGGTTCATATATAACGATGACTCGAAACAGTTCCAAATGGCATTTTGCATTGGTTAACAACCTG
>JACRMZ010000019.1 GCA_016219455.1 Candidatus Aenigmatarchaeota archaeon | reverse complement strand
GCCGTTCTCTCCGACTAACGCGACGCTCTTATCAGGAGCCAGCGAGAACGAGACGCCCTGAAGTACCCATTCTTCTGTCCCGGGGTACTTGAACCAGACGTCCCTGAACTCTATGGAGTCGATTTTCTCCGGAATCTTCTCCCCAAACCCGCTCTCCTCTTCAGTCTCGGCAAAAAACCCCATGAGTTCCCGTATGAACAGGTTGTTCTCGTAAATCTCCGAGATGTCCCTTACAAGGCCATTGAGAGCTGAGACGCCCCTCATGTAAGTCGTGCTGTAGAAAGTAAAATCGCCTATGGTTATTTTCCTTGCGTAGGCCTGCAGGACGAGCGTGAAGTAGAAGAAGAAAAGGACTGCATCCGAGAGGAGGTAAGCGAGTATCTCCCAGAAATGCCTTCTGAGCACAAGGCTTTTCTGCTCATTGAACAACTTGTCATAGAGGGCACGATACCTTTCGAGAAGCATGTCCCTGAGGTTGAGGAGCTTGAGGTCCTTCATCTCATAACGCCCTGACATGAGCATCTGGTAATAGTTCAGCCTCCTCGATTCGGGAGTCTCCTCGTGTATGAGGTTCCACCACCTGCTCCCGTACCTGAGCTGGACCACGAGGGCAGGTATGGAGAAAATGACCATAAGCCCGAGTATGAGTATGCTGAACCTTGAGATTACAAAAAATATGGAAATAAGCATGACGACGTTCCTAGCGGCATCAAACATGTAGTAGAATGTGTTCAGCGGCTTCCAAGTCGCTTGGCTCCTTATCCTGTCAAGCTTGTCTTGGAACTTCGAGTCCTCGAAACGCCAGAATGCTATCTTTGTCGTCTTATCAGCGACCTTCTGGTTTATCTCCTTGTTGAAAAGGTTCCCAAGCACTATCTGCGAAGCGTTCCTCTGGCTTTCGACGATTCTTCCGAAAACTGTCACGAGGACGAAAAAGAAGAGATATGAGAGTATGGAATCAAGCTCTGCTTGCCGTGAAATGCTGTCTATTATCTTCTTTATAAGGTAAGCGTCAAGTAGTGGGAGTATCGCGCCTATTGTCAACAAAGCGGCTATGTATACTGTGTATCTCTTCGATGTCCCCCATATCATTTTAAGGACAAACAAGCTCGTTTTCCACGTTTCCCTGAGCCTCTGGAGGGCTTCCATGCGATTATCTTGGATTGGAAGCGTTAAATGGGGGGATTATGTTATATCCGGCGATAACATAGACTTTTCAGAAAACCACAATCAGACGGCTCAGATCGTTGTTTTTGGCTGCGGGCAATGGTGCAGACGTTGGAAAATAAAATTATATCGAAATATACCAATTGCCTGCAAAATATGCATTCAAAGCAAAAAAACGGGAAAACCTTTTAAAGTGCCGGGAGAAAGTTAGAGCATGCTGAAGATATTCTGCACATCGGACCTTCATGCAAACGAGACATTTTCAGACAATATAGTGAAGGTGATAACAAGGGAGAAACCTGATGTGTGGCTGGGCTGCGGCGACTTTGTAAGCAATGAGTACGCCAAGAGGCTTTTCAAACGGATAAACGTAAAGGGGTTCTGCGTCTCAGGCAATCTTGACTGGGGGCTGAAATTCGAGAACGACAAAGTCAAGATGTACGAGAATGGCATAGAGGAGTACAAAGGCTACCATTTCCTCTGCTACAGCGATATGGTGATGCCTGACTTGGGCTTGATAAAAGGAATTGACCCTAAGAAGCTTGTGTTCATTACACACTATCCGCCATACGGGGTTTTGGATTTGATCTGGAGCGGCCGCCGCGTAGGCAGCTACGAGTTTCGGAAGTTCCTGGAGGTTGGGAAGCCGGTTCTCCATACGTTCGGGCACATCCACGAAGCCAACGGCGTGGAGAAGTTCCATGAAACACTCACGGTCAACTGCGCCCTGACTGGAACGGGAATGGGTTATATGGTCACATTGCCTTCGATGAAAATCGAAGAGATAGACATGGGGATATGAACAGAATGGCTTTATAAGTTTCCTGTCACGTATGGTTTTGGGGGCCTGTGGTCTAACTGGCATGACGCTGCCTTCGCACAGCCCTTTTCTGCGGAAAAGCGCTGGCGGAAACCCTTTGGGCGTACGGGTCGTCTACGACCCTTCTCTCAAAGCGTTTGCGGAAAAACGCCGGAAGCTCGAATTAGGCAGAGGCTGCGGGTTCAAATCCCGCCGGGTCCACCACCTATCCTTTTCTTTTGCAAAAGAAAAGTCTATGGGTCACCCAAAAGAAAAGCATGTCGGCCTTCGGCTCAAAGGAAGGGTCAGGATTACCCTAAAACTGGGGGAAAGGACTGGACGGACACACGGTGTCCGTCATTCACGAATATAACCAATCCTTTGCCCGCGGTTTGGTTCACAATCCCGCCGGGTCCACCATAACCCTTTCACTTACGGGACATAGCGGAAATATCTTTTTCTCAAAAAGGCCAATCAAAAAACTGCTGCTTTCTCTGATGTATGGGCATAACCTTTTTAGGATGCGTGTGCATATTCCATTATGCCCCGCGGCAAAGTACGTGCTTACGTGTACTTTTCATCCAAAGATGGCGGCCTTGAGAAGTGCCTCGGCGAAAACAAGAGCATTACGAGGGTCCAGAAAATAGAGAACGATTTTTTGGCAACCATCGAGGCTGAGAGCCGTTCACGGGCGCTGGAGATAATACTTTCCATAGAAAGCTCCAAGGTATCAGCAGTACCAGTCCTCTTCGTAGAAGGGTGAACCTTTTTCTTTTAGCAACGGCATAGTCTCAGCATGGAAACTTCCGATAGGGACTTCTGGCTGCTTTTCGCGATACAGACATTCTTCTCATTCGCAGTCGGCTTCGGCTGGAATATGGCATACCTGTTCTGGATGGGGAGTTACTCTTACTTCCACATGGTTTTCTACTTCTTCCTTTCCTACACTGTCGCGATAGCGATGATACCTCTTTCCTGCGGGAGGAAGGTGAAATCTCGCCACTACGTCGCTATTGGCATAGTGATGAGGATGGTGACGTTCTTTCTTGCGTCTAAGGCACTGGGAACGCCGATAAGTCTTTTCGTTGTTGCCATACCGTTTGGCATAATGATGGATTTTTACTGGATACCTTTCAACGCCCGCTACCTCAAGATGACAAACGGTAACAACAGGGCGTTCATGCTCACTGTAGTGCAGTCGCCTTGGACTGTTACTGGTGTCATCGGTCCGGTGCTAGGCGGCATCGCCGCATCCCAGTTTGGATACCCATCAGTGTTCTACATATCGATGCTCTCTCTATTCCTTGCCCTCATGCCGCTTCACAAGCTTTCCGAGACAGAGCATTTTTTTGATTTCCGCGCCTCGCTGTCTGCAGGCATGGAGTTCGCGCCGCTGTTCATTATTGAGGGGGTATGGAACTCTGTGACAGGCATTATAACGCTACTGTTCACGGCGGTTTTCGTGCGAGAAGAAATTGGCTTTGGCGCCGCCCTCTCCTATCTCGGACTGGTTTCAATTGTCTCTTCGCTTGTCCTGGGGAAACTCTCTGACAGGTTCCATAATCGCGGGTATTTCATAGCTGTGTTGGTCATCCTCAACTCGCTGTTCACCATTGCAAGTGCGTTCAGCCAGACGTTAGTGCAGTGGATTGCAACGAGGAGCGCTGCTGACTTATTTGCGATTGGAATTATGCCGTTTACTTTCACGATGATACGCGAGAAGATAAAGCTCAAGGGGGGCGTCGAAGGCGCCACCGTAGTCTCGAGGGAGTTTTTCCTCAACATCGGGCGCGCCCTGGGCGCGGTGCTCTGCATGTTCTTCGTCTTCTACTTCAACAACCTGAGGCTCCCGCTCTTCCTTACAGGGATCCTCTACCTATTCTACCCTCTGCTTCTCCGGAGAAAGGGCCTGCTCAAGTCCTGAGTGCGTAAATTATTCGCTGGATTCCTGTTATAACTGAAAGGACTGCCACCGTAATCAGCGCATAAGACGCCCAGAAGTTTTCCCTCATGGCAAGAAGGGAGATTATTGCAAAGTACGCTATCATGCGGTCTGTGTGCTCCAGCACGCCGCCTTTTATCCCGTCATTTGACAATCCTTTTTCAGCAGACGCTGCCTTTGCATATGTTGAGAACAACGAGCCGAACAGCAGGATAAAGCACCATTGGTAAACGGGAAGGTAGTATCCAGACATCGGCGAAAGGAGGAACCCGAATATTATGAGAAACTCTATAAGCCTGTCGGCAATCGTGTCAAGGTATGCGCCTTTTTTCGTTGTTTTCCCTGTTGCGCGGGCGACGGCGCCGTCTATCAAGTCGGCTATTGCGGTGAGCGCGTACGTTACTAGAGCGTAAACGTAGAACCGGTTTGCCATAAGGTAAAATGTTGCTGCGGCCGGAACAAGCGACAACAGCGTCCATGCATTAGGGCTCAGCGGGACTTTTGAGAAGAGCTTGCCGGCTGCTGCTGAAACTCCACGAAACTTCTCCCTTGACGAATAGAGCATAATCAGTTCTCCACCAACAATCTGGAAACCATTCAAACCTACATTTTACCGATTTTCCTCAGGAAATCTGACTCCCTTCTTATTACGCCATCTACTTTAGACATGAACTCGCTGTTATTTCTGGTAACCAACCCATCTTCTTTTGTCTGTTTTCTCAAAATTCTCAAAACGCTATCTTTTGAACTCACGTATCTTCCCTCCCTTCAGCCAATGTTTTATTTCATCTAAAGAATAAAACTCTTCCCTTATTCCCTGCAGAACCTCAGAATCGTGGATTACCAAGGGATGTTCTCCGTTAAGCTCAAGGAACGCCTCAGTGACGGTAAACGCAGTCCTTCTGTTTCCGCTGACGAACGGATGCTTCTTTATCAATCCTCTAAGAATGATGGCTGCCTTGTCGTAGATGTCTCCTCTTCCTAAGATTGCGTCATCTAAAACCGTCTCTATCCTCTTTCTTCCAACATCCACCAAGCCATGCCTATCGCCCTTCTTTTCCTTGATTTCGGCTAAAACACGCCTGTTTGCCTCTGTTATCTCGTCCGCCGTCGGGTACTTTATCCCCATGTAAAAACAATCGCTTTCGGCGTTTATAAGGCCTGCCAACAGAAGAAAGTATAAAAAACACCGTCTATATGTTTTGGTTTAGCGTTAAGCTCTTTTCTCTGCGTCAGAGGAGATGACAGCCCTACGATAAGGGCACTCCCTTCTTGCGGAGAAAAGGTCAATGGGAGGGTAGCTTAGCCTGGTCAGAGCGCTACACTGATAATGTAGAGGCCGGGAGTTCAAATCTCCCCCTTCCCACCAAGTTTTTGGGGTATTAGTTATCTCGCTTTGAAAGTGAAATTCTTTGGCGAAACGCTGATGAGAAAGTCTTTTTAAGGGCCCTTGAGGTTTTGCCAATTTACTTTGGCGAAAACTCCAGTGTAAGGGATGAATGCGTCGTAGCGCCGCTCACTTTGCCGTCCGAAACCCCCTTCAAATACACGAACAAGTCCTGCTTCGCCGGGAGCTCACCGCTATGCGCTGTTGATAATTTTGCCAGTGGGTCGTTGCCGGTGACAGGCGCAACGTCAAGCACGGTGTCCAACGTGATAGTCAATGAAGTTGGCGTGGGCTTCACGACTGTTATTGTGCCTGATGCCGAGCACGGCTGGTAAATTGTCTCGGCATGGACCGTTGTCTTCTCGAATTTGACAGACGTTGGCGTCGATGTTGCGCCGTTTATCAGGTCTTTTGGAATTTCGATGAAGAGCCTGTTGTCCGTGACGCACATGAGCCGTAGCCGCTGGTACCATTCAACGTCATCGTCTTTGGTGCGCTCGGAAACTATTACATTTGTTTTCCCGCACGTTGAAGCTGCGACAGTATCAGATATGCACACCCCAAAGGCATGGTTTCCCAGCTGGGATGGATGGGTCACCGTTCCGACCAGATGCCCTTCAGTGTTGACGACTGTGCCAAATGGCGGCGCTCCTTCCCTGAACGTGTCTGACTGGAAATGATACGGGGGGAAGCCGCCACTTGTGCCGGCTATAAGGTCGATGTCGCAGTACTCATTGAGGAAACATGTGCCAGGAGGATTGAACGCCATGGTGGGAGGGGCTTCCACCACCACTATTTTGAACTCAAAATCCCTCTTCTGGCCGTTGCCGTAATCTATTGTGAGGATTATAGGCTCGGATATGCTTGCAGTGGAGCCGCTTGAAAGAACATGCAAACCCGCAATGGTGCAATTATTCAACGTGTTATTCAGGATGAAATTTGCTGGCAGAGTCCATGGCTTTATATTGCACCGCAATGAAGCGTTTGCTCCGTCCAAAAGGTTCAGGGAACCCGGCTGGCCGGATGTCCATGCACTCAGTATAATGGGTATTGGCACATTTTGAGCCAACGTCGGACTCTCAGTTATATTGGGATTCACAACTGGGGAAGAAACGCATCCGGATATGAACACTGCAAGAATGACGGATAAAACAATGCGCTCGTTCACATACGACATTGGTAAAGGGCAAATAAATAGGGACAGCATTGTTGCCAAGACTGCCGCACAGTATCCTGTTCTGTCACTTCTTGTGCGTCCGCTGGGATGGGGGGGGCTTCTTCTCTGATATCATGTGCTTTTCCCCGTCCTCGATGGTGTGCTTTTTCCTGTTAACGGAATGCTTGTGCATGATTATCATCCATGGTGCATGGATTTATTCACGCCAAAAAAAATGGGTGGGACTTCAGCTTTGGCGGACAATCGCCAAATGAAAACATGATGTAAACGCATCGGCACCAATAGTTCCAAAAGCGGATTTGCCGCCTAAATGACGGTTATCGTGCCCCTCATGCCGGCTTCGTAATGGCATGGTAGGCGGCACCCTATCTCATAAGTCCCTTTCTTCAGCTTTACTGTAATTTCCCTGGTCTCATTTTTTCCAAAACTCTTGATAGCGGCCAAAACGGGCATGCCAGGAAAACAATTGCATTTAACGCAAGCGCAATCTTCGTTCAATCACTCAAAAATGTCGTGCTTTCCGCAGTGGCACTTCGACTTTGCGTTGGGGTTGTTGACCTTGAACCCATGGCTGTTTAGCGTGACAACGAAATCAAGCTGCGCCCCCTTGAGGAGCGGGGAGCTTTCACTGTCAACGTAAACCGTTATGCCATTGTTTTCAGAAACATCGTCCCCTTCTTTCCGCATGCTTTCATAGCCCATCCTGTAGGAATGCCCCTTCCCTCCCATGCAATTTGTCTTGATGATGCTCAGGCGCACTGCGTTCATGTGGTCCCTTTCCATCAGCGACTTCAGCTTCTCCGTTGCCGCATCGGTGATCACAACCATGCCCAACGAATGCGCAAAAAAGGATAAATCCACGCTAAAAACCGCTCTTTCAGCCAACGGAAACGAGCCAGTTTCTCCGGTTCTAAATCCTGGAAATGCCCTTCCCGCCTATCTCTATCATATCGCCACTCTTCAGCGAATTGTACTCACTTTCATCAACGACAACCAACGGAATGTTCGCAAGAGCGCAGCCTGATGCCACGGTCAAATCGGCTTTGAGGCAGACCATCGCTTTTGGAGCGGCGCCTTCTGACTTGAGCGAATAAATCGTGTAGGCGCCTACGCTGCTTCCTGCGCCATGCGGAAAGACAAGTATCGAATCTTTGAGGGATTTGCCAAACAAGTCGTGAGCAGAGTCGCGCACGATTCCTGTCTTGTTGTCGACTGCCCCAAGGAAATTTATCGGCTTTGATGATTTCAGTATCTTCCCTTTTGCATTGCCTGAAACTATTCTCTTCAGTATCATCTTGTCTCCTCCTTTATTATCTGCTCGAGTGGCTTTAGGTTGACATTAACCTTGTTGGAGTTCTTGAGGTAATACGCGCCCTTCACGCTGTTAGTGGTAACGGCATCAACCTCGTCTTTTTTTATTAGTGGTGATAAACATGCGCAGCAGTCCGAAAGGACTTCGCAGCCCGCGCGTTCAAGCTCACCAAGTCGACCTATCCTCTTCGCTTCGTTTTTAACGGCGCGGGGGCAAAAAAGCAGGCAGCGTTTGCTGAATATTTTCCCACGGAGCATT
>JACRMZ010000043.1:5879-8367 GCA_016219455.1 Candidatus Aenigmatarchaeota archaeon | reverse complement strand
TGCGTATCTCAGCTTCCAGAGGGCCGAACTCCGGACGGGCGGAAAGCCATATTGCCCGATTAAGTGTCATCCCTGCGCGTATGTTTGCAGACATGAGCTGAAGCGCATCAGGAAGGACCTGCTCAACTTTTCTCGCCTTTGAGTCTGCCTGCAAGCTGATGAACAGGTATGGAAGGAACTGCGACGCTCCAAATGCCAAAAGCCCGGCAACAAATGAGTAGAGAAGCGATGTGAAGAGATAGCTTATTATGAAGGAGCCCATCGAGAAAAACGCCCCGAACACAACCAATTTCCCCACAAACCTTGAAGGGTCTGTTTTTTCCTTGCCTGAGAAGAAAAGGACTTTTGCAAATGCCTGCCTGTGCGGGGAAATGTTCCCGATTGCCCTCAAGAGCCTTTCCATCCTCTCCTTTCCCGTCTCCTCGCGGCGTTCTCCAGAAGTTTCCTTTTTCCTCAGGAGGCCTTTGAACATCATGAAACCACCGGCGGCCTCCTGCTGCGTATGAAACCCATGAAGAAGAATTGGAACATTCCGATTCCTCCAAGTATGAACGGGAAAATGAGCTTGGGGACTTTTATGCCTGCAAATGACGTCATTATGATGATGAACGTTATCCCAAGCGTTGGCGCAATTACAGCAATTATCATGTAGAGCATTGTCCACGGGTTGAGCTCCTGCCCATATCTCTTTATCCTGTTTATCTGCTCCCTTGCGATGGCGTTGACTATCTGCCAAAGGGACCTGCGGAAATAGAGGCTGGGGTTCCTTTTGGCCGCCTCATCAAGGGCCATCGTTTCAGGGACGCCGGCATTTATCTCACTTACAATTTTCTTGAACTCGACGGAAATCTGCCCGTAGCCTGATGTTATGCTGACCATCGATTCGAAAAGCGGGACACCAGACCGGACTTGTATCAGAAGATGCCTCAAGGCATATAGAAGATTTGCCTCAAGGTCGTTTAAGCGCTTCTTTGCCTGGACCTTTGGATAAAACGCGAGATAATTGAACGACATTATGAAGAACACCGTTCCTATGACAATGCCTATGGGGTCAAACGCCCCTTTGACTACGAATCCCACGAAAGTCATCAGGCCCCCAAGAATAACAAAGTAGAACAGCGATGTGAACAGCGTGAGGGACATGTAATCCAGCGGGTCGATTTCCATCTCTGCCTGCACAAGGTCAAGTTTTATCGAAGGCATCGATTTCAGCATCCCCTGCGCTAGTGGCCTAAGTTTCCGCGCCTTGATCAGTGCCTTGTCCATGGGAAGCGGAACAAGGGGCAGTCTTTGCATATATTCTCAAATCCCCGGCGCTTGCTGCAAATTTATCATTTCTTGATCTCCTTGAAAAGAGATTCAGGGAAGACATCTTCGGGCTTCTTGTTCTTGAGCACCCAGTCCAGGACTTCCTGCTTGTTCCTATAATAGTCAGCGAAGATCTTGCCTACTGTATTTACGGTATTTATTTTATTTGCCGAAAGCCAGTTGAGCACGTTGACTTTTTCCTTAAGGTCCTCTTCTATTTCCTTTTCCTGCATGCCGGCATGGAGCATTATCTCCTCGTAAACCCTCTGGCTTGAGCGTATCTTAACAAGCTTGTCTTCAGATGCCCTCCACACATAGAGGACGTTGAGGTCAACCATTGCCGTCCCTTCCCTGCCTGCCAGCGGGACAACTTCGGCTAACTGGAACGTTCTCCTGACGCCTTTTCTCCTGTCCCTGAATTGGACGCAGACAAGATGAAGAGCCTCAAGCATGCTTTCCGGCAGGCTTATCGGCGGGCTGGTCATCCTTCTCTTCACCTGCTCTGCCGTGTTGGCGTGAAGCGTTGAGTATACGGAGTGGCCGGTATGCATCGCCTCGAAAAGGACCTCGGCTTCGCGTTGCCTGCGTATCTCACCGACAATTATCCTGTCCGGCCTCATCCTAAGCGAGTTCACAACGAGGTCAAGCATTGATACCTCGCCCTTCCCTTCTGGGTTCGGCTGCCTTGTAGTCATCGGGACCCAGTGGAGATATTTCGGAAGATTGAGCTCTCGAGTGTCTTCGATGCTCAGTATCCTTTGGTTTGGAGGCACGAAAGGCATGATAGAGTTTAGGAACGTTGTTTTTCCGCTCCCTGTTCCTCCAGCCATTATAATGGAAAGCTCGTACTCCATTCCAAGCCAGAGGAATGCTGCAACTTCAGCATTGAGCGTGTTTATGCTGGGGTCTATCAGGTGAGTTATTGTCCATGGGTTGCGCGCGAACTTTCTTATGGTTATCGTGTTGCCGCGCGATATTGGCGAGAGAGTGGCGTTTACCCTGTCGCCTGTTGTCAAGTGGGCATCCATCAGGGGGGAAAGCGTGGTTATCTGCCTCCCGACCTTCCTGCCTATGATGCTTGAGTAGTTGTATATTTCGTCTTCGTTCTTGGGCGTTATCGTCGACTTCAGCCAGCCGAACTGCTTGTGGTAAACCCATATGGGCTCGTCTGCAGAGTTGA
>JACRMZ010000043.1:0-5835 GCA_016219455.1 Candidatus Aenigmatarchaeota archaeon | reverse complement strand
AGCTCGTTGGCCTTTTCCATGAAACGCTGCTTCAAGCCTTCCATGAGTTTCGAGTTTAAAATCTCTCTGGGGCTGACGGAGACCTTTTCAATCAGTTCTTCGCGAATCGTGTCTATGACAACCGATGTCGCTTCCTGCATCTTCGGGTACTCGACGTCATATATGGGGACGTACTCCTCCGGCTTGAGTATTATCCGTACGGTGGCTTTGACATTGTCAATCTCTATGCGGTAGGTTTTCTTTATTTCCTCGGTTTTTCTGGGGTCCGGTTTTTGCGCTGCTGTATCGGCCCTTGCCACCTGCTTTTCATTCACAGAATCGTCCTTTTTTGCCTCTACCTTCGAATCTTTCTTCGTGTTATCCGCTTCTTTCTTCTCCATGCTACTTCTTCTCCGCCTTCTTTTTCTTGAATCCCAAAAGCTCGAGGAAAGACGGCTTTATCTTCTCAGCCTTCCTTTCCGTTTCATCAACCTTCTTCTTGAGCGTCTCCGCTTCCGTTTCCACGAGTTGTTCCATTTGCTCCAGCTTTCTTATCTCAATTCCGTAGTCCTTTATCCTGTCAACTTCCTTCTTCATCTCAAGCTGGAAGTTCTTGAATTTTTTTATTGCGTCGTCTATCTCCTTCGATTTCCTGTCCATATCAGTTTTCAGGCTAACGGAGAGCTTCTCAAGCTTTTCCTCCTCCATGAACATCCTTTTCTCTTCCGTTTCCAGTGATGCGAGCTCATTCTTCCGTTTGCCAAGCTCCAGAATCTCTTTTGAAAGGTATGTGTGGAATTCCTCGACGCTCCTTTTCGCGTCCTCTAGGCGTTTTGCCCCGGCCTGGAGACCAGTATCCATGTCCACCACTTCTTTCCGTATTAACTGCTCCTTTTCGCCGGTCTTCTTTTCCATCTCTTCGATGGACTTCATGTTTTCCATTATGGAATCCCTTCTTTTTGTCATCTCCAAAAGCGATGTGAATGCCCGTTCTGCAGAGTTCACCTCGTTTTTCATGCGTTCCTCGAACCTGCGTATTTTCGAGTCCATGCTTTCTATAATCTTTTCCTTCCCCTTGGACTCGTCCTGGATCATCATTGCCTTCTTACGGAGGTCTCTGCTCTCACCCTCATACTCCTTTGATTTTATTTCCCTGTCGACTTTTCCCATCCCAGTCGATTCGAGTGTCGTTTCCGTAAGTCCGTAGTTCAGAAAGAGAATGCCCTTTTCATCGAGTGCCTTTGCCCATTTCTCTATTATGCCTTTGTCAATCTTGAGGATGACTGAGGCGGCATCTAGTCCAATCTTTCCGCGCTCATTTACCAGCTTTAAAAGCTGATCGATTGCCGTTTCTTCAGCCATAACCTTTTGCCTACATCCTTTTTGGAAGCGTTTCTGTCCCTATGGGACATAGCGGAAAGATTCTTCCACACGCCTTCCGATACCCAATCAAATTATGCATCTGAGACAATTTAAAAGCTTTTTTGAAACCCTAGTATACAAGGCTTTGGACGTTGTAAAATCCCTGGTTTTGGGCGTCTATCCGGAACTCGTCAGGCATTCCGCGAACCCGTTGGCCATCAAGTGTCTGGTTGCCAAGATAGATGTAATCCACGCTTGTTTTGCTTTGAGTTATCGGCACGCCGGAAGCGGATAGGGAATCTTTCCTCAATGTTGTTTCGAGCCCTTTGCCTGAATATGTGTTTGTGAACTTGCCTTCAAGCCTGTCAAATATAGAAGGGCCGTTTGTGATGGAATATTTTTGGCCCTCCCATGCATCATACAGGTTTGTTATGTCCCATGCCTTCCCGCCGCTGCCATCAAGCGCTATCTGAGTATTGTTTGGGAGAAATGACATGGCTGTGGTGTTTACAATATAGGGATTGCTAAGGGCCGCAGACAATTGCTGCGTTATGACGCCTGCAAAGAGCGATGCCGTGGAGTTTGTGGAGGAGTTTATCCTGTCGGTGACGAGTATCATCGAGCTTTTGTTGGGGTATGTGAGGATGTCGTCAGACTTCATCACCACGACCTTGCCGGAGCCCCACGAGTTGCCTCCGCTTCCCTGGGCAGCAATCCTGGTGAAGTTGGTGTAATTGGTCCTTTCAAAGATGCTGAACCCCCTTCCTGCGGTTGTCAAAGGGAATAGCGGGTCCTCAAGGCCCTCTATGGAAACATAACTCGTTTTTGTGATGTTTGCCCTTAGCGTGAATGTTCCCCTCTGGTCCGCTATGGCTATTGAGTAGCTTACGTTGTACCGTACTGTGAATGGGTCGAATATATCGACGCCGATTCCAGTCGTGGAAAAGTTGACATTGAAAGATTTACGCGATGCGGCGGCTTTTATCCCGTTTAGCCAGTTGTCTATCGTGGAGTTTATCATCTGCGCGCTCTGGTTGCCGTTTATCGTTCCGTAGATGAAAAGCTCCCCGAGGCGCTGGGAAGAGTTGTCCACGCCTTTCCCGGTGTTTGTTACTGTGCTCGTTGCGCTGATAATTGCCCGTTTGCCTATAATTTCCCCGGCACGCTCCAGGTCTGAGTGCATGCTCTCAAGGAAATAAAATCCTTCCTGTGCCCTGGTGAGGCTCCCCATCTGCCTCCCATAACCGCGGAGGGATTGCGAGTACGTGAGTGAAAGAAGTATCAGAGGCGAGAGCATAAGGATTGTGATGAGTGAAAAAACAATGCCCTTTTTGGATATCATTCCCAGACCCTCAATGCGAAAGTCGTCGGGCCCCATAACCCAGGGATGCCGCTTATGCCAGTTGGAGTGTACTGGACATCGAAATTTATTACGCCTGCAAACCCTTGTAGGCTCTGGTTCAGCCGGTCCTTTGCGTCCTTGTCCGCGGCGCTTTGGTTGTCAAAAATGTTGCCGTATCCCACAGAGGCGCTTATTGCCACGGTATAAAGAACCTTTGAGTCCGGACTGCCACCAGTCCTGTTGGTGGGGTTAAAAGCAGTGTCTATCGACACGGTATTGTTCCCGTTTATTATTTTTGACTGGGGGATGTTGACTATGTAAGGATCCCCCATATCGAGGTAGTTGCTCCCGTATATGGAGAGGTCGAATACCGTTGCGTTATTGGCCAAAAGCCTGTCGGTCCAATAGTCAGATGAATACGACGTCACTCTGGCATCTATCGCTCTTGTGTTCTGGGGTATCGAGAAGTTGCCGTTCTTTGGCGACGTGACGTTCCCTCCGAATTTGGGGCTTTCCATATCTATTGTCATCTCGCCAGGATTCAGCGAAACCGGAGGGGAGAAGTTGAAATGGAGATAAGAGTCATGGTAAAGCGTTGAGTTCCCGGCTCCGCCTTGGCCCCCCACGATGAGTGCCTGTGCAGAATACGATGCGTTTAGTATCTGCTGGGCTATCTGCTGGAAAATCAATGTCAGTTGGCTGATGTCTGCGAAGTAAAACTGGCCCCCGCCGCAGGAGGCTATTTCCTGCAGTGTCGCATTTGTCGCGCCCGAGCCGAATGCGACTGAGTAGACGGTTATGTTGTCGTCTTTTTTGGCCGTACATGCAGCATTTATCGCGTCCATGGTAGCGTTGCCGCTTCCTTGTTCTTTGCATGCCACATTGGCATCGCCATCGCTCATGATCATCATGAAATCGTTATGGGAATCCTTTGGTTGCCCGTAGGAGACATTGAGGGATGCATAATCCACAACGAGCCAACTGTCCTGCGAAGCGCCGTTTAGGTAATCGAGTTCTGCGTTTACCATTATCCTTCCAGTCAAAGGCTCTATGAAGTCTGTTATGTTTACTGTTCCCGAGGGCGCCAAAATCGTGACGTTAAGATACGCATAATCCACAACGAGCCAGCTGTCCTGCGAAGCGCCGTTTGTGTATTCCATATCCATTCTGACGCTGATGTTGCTTCCCGGGCCGATGAAATGCGATGTGTTTCCAGGGATTGATAACGTGCTTGTGACCTCGTCCCCGGCATCATCCGTCCTCAAGTCCCCGATATCCACCCAATTGTTCGAGGAGAAGTTGAAAGCCCAGACGTCCTGCGTTCCCTGGGCTGCCCCTTCCACCGCATCCCCGTCGCATGCAGCCGGAGCGCCGTTGGACCCATCATGGCAGTATATCACAGATACATCAATTCCCGCAATGGAAGACGCTTGTACGCCTGCAGCACTAAAGTTCATAGTTGCGTTGAATTTAACGGCATATCCGTTGTTTATGCTGCCTCCATACCAGTAAGAGTTATCATCGCTGTTTGCGTTGGCATATGTGCCGCCTGAATCGCTGTATGCCCCTAGCAGGGAGCCGTTGGTAGCCGTGAGCAAAGCAGAGTAGCCGTCAGGCCTAAATGAAAAGTTGCTCGTCACCGTGTTGCCTGAATCATCCGTCCTCAAGTCCCCGATACCCACCCAATTGTTCGAGGAGAAGTTGAAAGCCCAGACGTCCTGCGTTCCCTGGGCTGCCCCTTCCACCGCATCCCCGTCGCATGCAGCCGGAGCGCTGCCTGAGCCATCATGGCAATAGTTCAGGAAGAGCCTCAGCGCAGTTATATTTGACGGCGGTGTGAGACCAGACGTGCTGAAGTTGAACGTTATGTTGGATGTAATGTCATAAGAGTCGCTAAAGCTCCCCAAATACCAGTAGACATCATCCTTTGCATTAACGGATGAAAAGCTGCCTCCCGAGCTGCTGTAGGTGCCTGAAAGTTGGCCGCCTGACGGGCTGAGCCAGCCTGTCCGGTTGCTTAGAATAGAGAATATTCCAGAGTTTATCCCGCAGCATATGCATGTCCCCCCGTTGGCTTGGTATGAATTTATGGAGGCGTTAAGGTGAGATTCGTCTTTCTGTATAACCTCATTGCCTTCTATAGAAGAGCTCCAGTTGTTGAGCCCTACGGCATTGGAGGGGTTATCAAGGACGATTGCTACAAACTCCTTGCTGGCATTTTGCGCCTCTGATATTTTTGAGCCAGCCATGGAACCTGAGACGTCGTTTGATATGACGACATACGATGGGGTTCCCTGTCCCACTTTGACGTAGGAGACATTCCGAAGCCCCATCCTGAGCGGAATATTTTTCAGCGCCAAATCGGAATAGCTTAGACCAGAGTTTGACAGGTTCCCTAGTATGGATTGGCTTGATATCTTCACAAAGGCTTCGTTGCCCGAGGAGTTCCCTTCCCAGATTGTGGCGTTGGCAATGTTGATAAAAACAGTGTAGTTGCTATTGTAGTGCACATACGCATCCATGGAATCAATGCTTCCCGGAACGTAGAATGAGGAGAAAATGTTTATCAGTCCCCTGACGTCTGTGAACCGGTACACAGAATAGTTTTCTGCTGTGAGAAGGGAGGTAGAGTTATAGACGACTTTGAAATACCCGCCGCCGATGTAGCTCTGGTTCCCGGTGAACCTGAACTCTATCTTATTCTCACCATCGCGGAACTTCTGGCAGTTGCCAGGCGAAACAGTGGCGTTGCAGACGGTCCAGAAGTCAGCAGTGAGGTTTTTTATCCCAGGCGAAAATGCGCCGCTGTAATTGTTGTTTATGTAGAGCTCGAATGTGCCTCCGGAGTCAAGCTCCATCTCAGAGCTGAGAACATTGTTCAGCCCGTAGAGCGTCACGTTTCTGGATAGATTCCCCTGCCCTTCGAACCCCCCGAAGTACGTGTACGCCGTGGAGTTCTTTATCACCTTCGATGCGGTCGCCCTGGCAACATACCCTTTCAGCGGCTTCCCGCGCTCTATGCCGGAAGCCAGGCGGGTGGCGATTGCAATATTGCTGCCGTACGACTGGCAACTCTTGTGGATTGATGTTTCGTTGAACGTGTCATAGACAACGAGTTCATAGCATTTCGTCACGTTGTCAAGTATTTTTTT
>JACRMZ010000028.1 GCA_016219455.1 Candidatus Aenigmatarchaeota archaeon | reverse complement strand
GGAAAAGAGATACGATGCCTGGTTCAAGAGCGCGCTTGAATACCCATACAAAGCGGCAAGAATATCGGAACTATTGGACATCGGGCCAGAGGACTCCGTGGGATCTGTGTTAATTGAAGGGTTCATAATGGAAAAGGTGCCGGCAACCGATAAGGATGGGTCAATGTATTTTGTTATAGGTGAAAACAATGCATCCGGCGGCAGTGGAAAAAGGGTGCTCGCTAAGGCCGACGGAAACTGCCATTTTGCATTCACGGAAATAGGCGACTTCGTTGGAATAGCCGGCCATTACAATGCAGGGCAGATGGCAATCGGCGTGAGCAGGTTCTTCAACAAATCGCTTGCAAAGCGCCTCCTCAACGAGAACGCAGACGGCTACGATGTCCACGAGATAAAATTGAGGGATGACAATGGAAACCGATAAGATGTATGAAAGCTGGCTCAAGGAACGGAATAACAACAGCTACCGTGTTTGTTCAATAGATGATCTTATCAATCTCACCCTCAAGCAGGAAACGTATGAAAAAAACGTCATTGTGAAGGGAAAAATAGGGAAAAAGAGCCTTCCTGCGGGGGAGAGGGGATACATCTGCTTTACCATAGAGGATGAAAAAACTGGAAAGAGTATTATTTCAAGCACATCGGTTTCTCAAAGCTGCGACTACCACTACGACGCGCTGTCTGAAGTCGGCGACTCTGTATCAATTGCAGGCGTGTATAGCCCACGGAAAATGTTGCTATCTGCCCAATATATGTTCAACAAGAGCCTGATGAAAGACATGCTCAACGAAAGCGGAGACAAAGGCGATAAAAATGGAACTTGAAAAGCTTTACAACAGCTGGCTTAAGAAGATGGGAGATTACAAATATGAACCGCATACAATAGGCGAACTGCTTGAGTATTCAATGTCGGAAAAACCCAAAGAAATGGACGTTATAATAGAAGGCGTCATCATAGACAGGAACGAGCGTTACGATTCAAAATACAATAGCATAGAAAATAGAATAGACTTTTTGATAGAGGGCATTGCAAAGGATGTGGGGAACGCCGTTGTCGCTGAGGCGTCAAATTCCCATCCAGGCATTAGAAACTTTTCCACAGCGTCCGTTTCGAGAATAGGCGACCATGTGGTAATGTCAGGGACATACAATCCTGAAAATATGGAAGTTAGAATCGCAATCATTTTGAACAAAACCGTCCTCGAAGCAAGGAATAAAAAACCAACGGATATTTGATTGTTATGGGGATATTTAGCAAAAAACAAAACTCGATTATGAAGCGGTTGGGTGTCTATGATGCGCTCGAAGAAAAGAACCTCTCCCATCTTTTGCCAATGATTGAAAAATCCATGGAACCATTCAAAGCCAACACGGAAGGCGAACTCAAGGTCGTTTCAACATATTCACAAATCATTGAAAGCGAATCGCCAAAATACGTCGAAGAAACCATAAACGCAATATCATCATTCATACAAAAGCGCGTTGAGGAAAAGCCCGGCAGATTGCAAACATACATTGCCCAGAAAGCCGAGGCACTTGCTGGAAAAAATAGAGCTTCTTATAACGTCATGCGAAATAACGGAAACAAAACCTAACAAGAAGCTTGCGGAAAAATTTATCAAGAAGTTGGTGAAACCATGAAGAACAAGTACATAGAGAAAACCGGACTGTACGGGCTCATAGAAGAAAAAGGCTTGGGGAAGCTGAAAGACGGGATAGAAGAATCTGTTTTGATGCTTCACCACTGGAGAGATGGCGGTGAACTCGAGGCTTCGGAAGCCTACGCCGCGATTATCAGGGACGCACCTCCAAAGGCGGTTGAAGGCGGCATTAAAGTGCTTTCAGAGCTCATTCGTTTCTCCAACGATAGGTCTTACAAAAGCGATGCTGGAAAGGACGCCAAGGCGTTTAGCTCCCATTTCCTACGCGTGATTAAAGAGGTGCCAGAGGATCTTTGGGAAGACGCTATCCATGATATGGGCACTGCGCCCGTTTACTATTATTCCGGCATGTTGGATACCATATCGTCAACGTACAAAAAAGTGTCGTCCCTCACTAAGACGGCGAAGGAAAAAGCGTTGTCTGATCTGAAAGAGCTGAAAAACGACCATTACTCATCGAAAGCCGCGCTTGTAGACTCGTATAAGATACTCTCAGACGTGTTTGAAGGCGACCTTCTTCTGAAGAAGATGGAGACTGTAAGGAAGCTTTACAAACTCTCCGACAAGCTTGTTGATGAGGCAAAAGCGATGGCCATAGAGCACATCAAGAAGGGTGGTTAGATGGCTATCATGAAAGTCATGGAAACAAATGCCAAATGGGCAAAGAAGCTCATTGGCAAAGATTACGGCAACATAGACTTCAATTCCCATGTCCTCTGCGAATGCGGAGAGGAGTACGACATCAATGAAAAGTTCCCATACAAGAAACCGACGTCAAACGTGACGACCACTAAGAAGATATGCCGCTCGACGGAGTGCCCCGACTGTGACGACAGGACATTTTTGACGTATGAAATAGACACATGGGGGAAAGATATGGAGTACACCTATATTCGGAAATGGGGATTCACCGCAAGGCTTTCTCCGAAGGCGCAAACGCTCCGCAGCGGAAAGGGCAAGATGGAAGACATCGAGGTGGAGATACTATGAGCATTGAATCGGAGTATAAGGAATGGAGAACACAATTCAAAGATTACGCAATGCCTTCCATAGATGAGATTGTCAAATCGCCTGAGTCTTATTACGACAAAAGCGCCATTATAGAAGGTGATGTGCGGGAGATACGGAAAGAAGACGGGATGCTGTACATGATCATAGAGTCATCAAGAGGAAGCTCAATGGTCGGATATGTTGGGAAGGGCCACCATTATCCTGACACGGTTTTCCTCGATATCGGAGACAAAATAGCCGTATCGGGTTATTACATAAAACATCCATCTGTAGATGACTTTCACATAACGAGCATTTTCAATTACTCGTTGCAGGAAAAAATAAACGGTGAGAAAAATGGGTAGGAACAAGTTCATAGAACAGACAGGGCTTGAAAAACTTATCGAAGAGCGCGGCCTCGGCAAATACCGCGATACCATACAGCAAAGCGTTGAATCCCTGCATGCCGTAATGCAGGGAGGGGAAGAGGAGGCCTCAATGTCATATTTCCAAATAATTGAAAACTTCCCAGATGAATTTGTGGGCGATGGGATAGAAGAGATGCGGAGCTACATATCAAAAGACGTGGAAAGGAAGAATTCACGGAACCAAAGCGGAAACGGGTGGAAATACGACGTTGGGAAAGCTTCGTTTGACATAGCCTCCTGTTCCCGGAGCATGAAAGGCATGCCAAAAAAAGCGTCCATGATGTCGCTTAACGCAGTAATAGAAATATTTGATGAAAAGTGCTGGGGGCAAGACATACTGGCAAAATGCATGTCCAACTCCATTAGGTTCGTTCCAGACGATGAGCTGGAGGATGCGGCAAAGGAGATCCATGGGTTTTTTGAAAAGCACGCGTATGACGACTCGGATGCCTTTTCCAAAGCGTATGGAAAGGCTTACACCCTTCCTTTGTCCATAAGGAAAGATGCCTTGAGCGACGTCCGAAAACTTTCTGAAAATGCCGGCGATTCACTCAAGCTTGCCGAGGCATACTGCACGCTGGCTAAAGCGCTTCCAGAAGAGATGCTCATTGAAAAAACCGCCAAAATACGCAAAGTCGCTGAGATTCTGGGAGCAGACAAAGCGCTGAGCAGGGCAGACCAGATAGCAATCGAGTATGTGGAAAACGCAACGAAGTGATTGAAAGAAACGAAATAAACTTCTGTGCTAGGTCACAAAATAAAAATCTGTCAAAAGCGCTACTGAATGCTCCTCATTTCCTTCTTGGCCCAATCGTTCCACATGTCAAAAGCGCGCTTCGTGTCTATTGCTCCGACTTCTCTCCGAAGCTGGTCTGATATTAAATGGAACGCGTTGTTGCTTTTTACGACGAACGGGGCTTCCATTATCTCCGGCTTGTTCAGCTTTTTGGCGTAGTCGACTATGGCAAGCTTGATGTTTCCCCTCAGCATTATGTTTTCCCACACAACGTCCCAGTGGCCTGAGAACTCTCGGACGTTGTTTGATATCGCGTTGAGGATTTCGCTTTCGCCGTTGAGAAGCGTTTCGGTGGGCTTTAGCGTGTCGTCCTTTGCAGAATACTCCATCAGTGGCACAAAGCCCCCTTCCCTTTGGGGGTCGTCCTTCCAGTGCTTCCTTACTTCCGTTATCCCGGCGACACGCCTGAAAGAATGCAAACCATCTGCAGTATGGAAGGCGTTGCAGACAACAATGAAATCCGTCGCTTTGAACGATGTTGCTGGCACGTTGAGGTCGTTGACTACCCTGTCAAAAACGCCGTACGGTGAATCGCCGTGTATGGTTCCGGCAACGGTGTTTGCAAGCGCGCCGACACGCATGGCTTCGTAGAGGGCCTTTGCCTCAGTCGAACGGACCTCGCCTATTATCAATGCGGAGTCCCCGAGCCTGAGTGCCGTCCGTATCGCCTCTTCTGCAGGAAGCTCTGTCTCAACTCTTGTTATCACAGAACGGGATTTCATCCGTTCGATGTTGAATCCCAATTCCCGCATATGGACGACTGGAAGCTCAAGCGTATCTTCAACCGTGACAATCCGTGTCTTTCGCATTATCTCCAGCATCGTCGCCCCGAGGAACGACGTTTTCCCGGCTCCTCTGGTCCCTGCGACCAAAAAGCTCCTTCCGCCATCTATTATGAAACTCATCAAACCACCAAACAACGGATTGATGTAACGTTTGTCTGTAAACAGGGGGTACGTCCATGGCCTGTCCCTGTGCCTCCTTATGGCAAATCCCAGGCCTTCGGGGGAAAGCGAGCGCTGGATAACAGAAACTCTCGCCCTTCCTCCCGGCGTTGATAACTCCGTATCAAGGACCGGGTTGGCTTCGTCTAATGGCCTTCCGGACATTATCTTGAACCTTGTTGCCCATGTATCAGCGTCGTCTATCGTCGGTATCAGATTGGTTTCGCACTCGTCAAATTCGCCATGCTTCAGCTCAACTGGCCGCTCGCCGACAGGAGAGTTCACGAAAATGTCCTGCACATTCTCGTCAGCAAGAAGTATCTCAAGAACGCCCAAACCCACTGTGTATCTTGTCAGTATTTCCGTGAGTTCATCAAGCTCATCCTTCTTCAACGCAAGTTTCATATGCGACGCTATATCGGCTATCAGATCGTAGACAATGTTCCTAAAGATGCCCCTCATCCTTTCCGGCTGCGCAAACTCCGTCTCCTTTGGCCTATGCGCCGCAATGTAGCGGCGGGCCGCATCAAGCAATATGTATTTTTCCTCAGACAATGTGAACTCCGGCGGCTGCGCATAGTAGAGCTTCCTTGCCCTCCCTGCGACTTCGTAGATTTCTATACGCACCCCGTTGGAAAGCGTGTATTTTGAAACTATTTTTCCCTGCGCTGGCGGCTGCGCCACATATTTCGTGTACATGAAGTTTGGCTTGAGGACAGGATGGAAAACATCGCGGTAAAAACTCCTGTCGCCAACATGATAACCGCTTAGATGCGGCGTTGCCATTTGTATAAGCTTTGTTTTCCCCAGGAGCGTGTGTATCGGTTCAATGACAAGATCAGCGAATTTTGACGTGCACCCCTTTCCATCAGGGTCGGAAATCCTCGCATGGCGAAGCTCCCTTGTCAGCTCAACATAGGCGCCCGCAGGGTCATGGCGGAGGTCTTCTATTATAATTCTCCTGAGCTTTGAATACCTGTTCACAAGTTGAGGCAGGCACTCCTTGTCGGGAAAGTTCCTGGCATCTATTAAGCCGCGTTCTATCACTACCCGCAGGACGTTGGATATTTCGAGCATCAGCTCTGATTGGATTTTGTCGTACTCACGCTCGCGGTTCTGGGAAAGCACTATATTAGAAGCACCCTTTGTCTCGACCAGCTTGTCGATTGTCCTTGCAAAACACTCCCCAAAATCCTCGTGGCTGCTGCCGTAAATACACCCTAGGCAGCGCACCTTTATGACGCCGTCTTTGAAGGTATATTCGCAGACCATACTCAATTAATATAAATGGACCCCTGTTATATATAGGGACCTCGGAATCCGACGGTGAATCATGGCGTTCAAGACAGAACCGCAAATCGACCTCGTTGCCAATGAGCTGATACGGGCAAACAACGACAATATACAGAGGATACGTGTTGTTGAAGAAAAGCTCCGTCTCGTTGAAAACCGCCTGGAATCGCAGGAGGGGTCCCTCGTGCGAATAGAGACCGCGGTGAAAAAAGGCTTTGATGAGATGAAAGACCAGCTGAAGAAGCTCAACATCAGCGTTGCAAAACTGGAGAACGATGACACAAAGCTTCGGGAAGGGTTTGACAAGGCCCCAAGAAGGGCGGAGCTTGAGGAGCTGAAAAGCTTCATAAACATGCTCAGCCCACTAAGCTCGCAATACGTCACGAGGAAGGAGATTGAGGAGATAATGTCCTCTGTCAAGGAGAAGAAAAAATCGTCATGATCAATTCGGAGAGTGATTGAATGTTCCAATTTGGCGGTAAAAAAAAGGATGCTCAGAGCCCAACGGCAGTGGACAGGGCCAAGTCCCTTGCTGCCGAAGGAAGGAGCGAGAGCGACATAATACGGTCCCTCAAGAAGGAGGGTTTTAGCAACGAGGACATAAGCCGCGCCCTCAACCAGGTTCTAAAAATGAAAGTTTCAGGGCCCATAGAGCCGCCACAAAACGACGATGACAGGTTTGTCGCGCCGCCGC
>JACRMZ010000027.1 GCA_016219455.1 Candidatus Aenigmatarchaeota archaeon | reverse complement strand
GAATGCCATCCGAGCAGGAGATACATCCCCCGCCCCTCGCACATCTCAACGATTGGATCGACATACTTCTCGAGGTAGTCTGAGTTTTTCTCAAATAGTCCGGGGTATATCGTTATCCCGACAATGTTGGCGCCCCATTCCTTTAGTGTGTCAAAATCCTTTTCGTTGTAATCACGTTCCTTGAAAGCCATGCAGAGCGGGTCGTCTATCCGTACGCCTTTCAGGACTATGTCGTTGCCTTCCTCGTCGATTATCCTATTCTTGTCAACATGAAGCCTGCCGTTCCCGGATTTTGTCAGGCTGCCCTTTGGCTTATTGTATTTGCCTTTGCGGAAGGCTGATGTCACCGAGTCTTTTATGTCCCTTCCGATTTTCTCAAGTATGTATTTCATAGAAGGGAGTCAATCTCCTTCTTGAGCTTGTCTTTTGTCCGCGCCCCTACAAACTCTCCCTTCACTTTTCCGGAGCTGAAAAGCTTCATATTGGGTATTGACTGAATGTCGTACTTGTCCGAGATGCCCTGTTCCTCGTCGACATTAAGCTTCCCAAAGGCCACTTTGCCGTCGTATTCCTTGGCAAGCTCATCTAGGACAGGGGACATCCTTTTGCAAGGCCCGCACCAGTCAGCGTAGAAGTCAACGAAAACGTTCCCGTTTTTTATGAATTCGTCAAAATTCTCCTTTGACAGCTTCTTCACGTATTCCATGAAACCACCCATAAGGAGTTCCTTCGGAAAATATTTATAGCCGCGGTGACCTTTAAGAACAACCTAGGGGAGATATTGGTTATGGAAGGCATTGAGAAGTACAGGAAGGCGGGGAAGATTGCAGTCGAGGTAAGGAAGTTCGGCGAGCCGCTTGTGCGTCCTGGAATACGGGTGCTTGACATCGCCGACAAAATAGAGAAGAAAATCATGGAACTCGGCGGCAAGCCTGCGTTCCCTGTGAACATCTCATCAAACGATAACGCCGCGCATGATACGGCTGACATCAACGACACGCGGGTTATAGGCGAAGGAGACGTTGTAAAGCTTGATTTCGGCGTTCACGTTGATGGCTATATAGTCGATACTGCAGCGACAATATGCTTGAACAAGGACTTCTCTGACATGCACAAGGTTTCCCAGCTTGCACTTGAAGAGGCACTGAAGCTGTTTCGGCCCGGCGGGACGATAAAGGAAGTGAGTGAAGTGATAGAGAAGACCATACGGGAGGGAGGATTCAACCCAATTTCGAATCTCACTGGCCACGGCCTTGAACGATATGACTTGCATGCAAGGATGGAAGTCCCAAACGTCAAGACAAACATTGATTACACATTGAAGGAAGGCGATGTTTTCTCAGTTGAGCCGTTCGTGACCAATGGCGGGGGTTACGTCATTGAAGGCGCAAGTGCGCTGATATACGGTTACGAGCACGACGGAAGGATACGCCTGAGGGAGGGTACCAAGATATTGGAAATGGCAAAGACGAAGTTTGATGCGCTGCCGTTTGCGGGAAGGTGGCTTGCCGGGTCCATCCCAACAATAAAGCTCAAGATTGCACTCAACCAGCTTTCCCAGATTGGCGCACTCCACAGCTATGCAGTCCTAAGGGAAAGGGAGAACGGCATTGTCGTGCAATCAGAGCACTCTGTTATCGTAGGGGATAAGCCGGAGATACTTACGCTTTAATAAAAATTGGGTGAGGGAAAATCGTCCCTCGTTTGAGTTATGCGTTAGCTTCAACAATCATCACGGTCTTTGAGCCTCATTTTCTTCGGGAAAATCTCTTCCAGAAAATGGCCTTCCAGGGCAAACAATGTTTTCTTTCCTACAACTTCCACGTTTTGCCCTACGTATCCGGAAATATCCTCGTCTCTTACTATGGATAGCGGAGTGCCGTCAACCCTGTATGGCATGTGCCTCATCAGCGTCGTTGCGTGCTCTGGAGGCTCTGCATATTCGAGGATGCCTGTGAACAACTCCTCATTTCCAGCAGCCTCGTTGTATGCCCTTCTTCGTTCCTTGCCGCCGAACTCATACCATTCGTCATCCATGAAACTGCCTCACTTCGTATGAAGCTCTTTTATTATTTCCTCAAGATCCAAGTCTACTGTAAACCGGACGCCTTTCGTTATTACGGTCCTTTCGCTGACGCGTACCTTTTCGCTGTATGAAACAGTCATAGAGTCGGGCTTCATGCCAGGCTCGTATGATATTTTTTCCTCGTTAAATTCCCCGTAAATCTCTGAAAGCCTCGGGCTGACTATCTCGTACGCCTTCTTCTTCATCTTGTCAAAATCTTCTTCCCACGTCATAAAATCACCTCAGCAATCTCCGCATCCCTTGCCGCCCTTCTTGCAGCAGTCCTCGCCCTTGTCGCAATCGTCACCGCCGCATTCATCCTCCTTGGGCTTTTGGCAGCCGCAGTCCTTGTTGGCATGGAAGTCGTCTTTGAGCTCTATCTTTTCAGAAAGGTCAATCGTGTAAGCCTTTCCAACGGCGTTGTCTATCTCTTTTTTCAAGTCATCCTTGCCCCTGGCGCCGACAATCTGCTTGACGGGTTTGCCGCCCTTGAATACCGTCAAATTTGGTATTCCCTGCACATCATATGCCATTGCAAGGCCCTGCTCGAAGTCGACGTTTATTTTTGTGAACTTTATTTTCCCGTCATATTCCTCGGCAAGTTTTTCTAGTGCAGGCTCCATGCTCTTGCAAGGCCCGCACCAGTCCGCGTAGAAGTCTACGACTGTCGGGACGTCGGACTTGATGACCTCATCATCGAAGTAAATCTGCGTCATGTGCGTAAGGTTCTTCTTTCCGCTTTCTATGGTTGCTTTCTTCATCGCTTCCTTGAAACCGGCGCTGGAAAGCGTTTTGTTCAGCGCGTCGTCGGCATAGAGGCTCTTGAAGCTTTCCTTCATTTCGCCTATCGCGCCGATCTGGTTGTAGCAGTCAGTTTCGATCTTTTCTAGGATTGATTTGGCGTTCTTTTCCGCCTCGCCCAGCATCTTCTTCAGCTCCGGGTCGCTGGAATTCCGTATCTCATCAAGCTGCCTTTTCACGTCATCGTTAACGGCAACCCTTTGCGATTCGATTGATTTTGTCACTTCGTCCAGGTATTGCTCGTGGTTTTCTCCAACTTCCATTATCGAATAATAATTATGCACAGACTCTGCGTCGTATCCTTTTCCCATCTCATCAAGAGACTTCTTTACTTGTGTTATCCTCTTTCCTATCTGATCCATATCCATAAAACCACCTCAGTGGCAAGAGGATTCTCAGTAATGCTTAAATACTAAACCGTAGTGACCAATTTGTAAACTACCCGATATATTGTATTGGAGGGGCGGTGGCGACTTTTTTCATGTCGATGTTTTTGTAGTATTCAAGTATCTCCTCGGTGAGCGAGGGCTTTAGCTTCTCAAGTGCGTCAGAAAAGTTCTTTGCAGTTACCTCTTTGGTTTCCATGTCCTCCCGGAGGGCATTAAGGCCTGCTTCGGTGCATATCGCCTCGATGTCCGCGCCGGAGTAGCCTTCGGTTTTGTCTGCAAGCATATCGATATTCACATCCTT
>JACRMZ010000026.1 GCA_016219455.1 Candidatus Aenigmatarchaeota archaeon | reverse complement strand
TGCTGGGATAAACTACCAGGACTATTTCCACCACGTCTTCAAAACCGTGAAGGCGAACGCTTACCCCAAGGACTTGTTCTCAAAGGAACGTCTCATGGCGCTGTGGCGAGCGCACACGGACAAGTTGTTTAAGATTTACTGAAGCAAACTTTTCTCTATTGGTGAAAGCAGGCTCAAAGCCATACCTTATTTGTCCGGTGAAAAGTTTGATCAAATAACTTGACATCAGAGATTGCTTTCTCCCCTCAGTTTCCTCAGGAACGGGTGGCCAGTCCTTGGATTTTCAACAACTTCATAGCCTGCCGGCTTTCCAATGGCGCCTGCCTCCTCCTTGGAGAAATAATAGAGCTTTATCCCGCCGCGCCCCTTTGCCAGATGCAGAAAGTACTCTGTTCCAGTCATCGAACTCTTGTGCTTAAATCCAAAAAGCCCCATCAGATTCCCCTCCTTGTGGGGGATATCAGGATTACCCTAAAACTGCACGGGACATGCCGCACATGCGATGTGCGGCGGGCTGTAGGCTTGCTCCCCTGTGGTTTGGAGTGCTTAAAACAGAACAATCCCATATCATCGCCTCGTCATCACTTATCAAACTCCGCGAATACCTCCTGGTCGGGATGGACTACGACTCCAGTCGAAGTTATCTCAAACGGGACCAGTTTCTCCTTGTGCTTTGCCCCCCGCATCTTCAGGATCTCTATGACGCGCTCGCGGGACATCCGATTCTGAATGTGGTACACGACGATTATCCCGTCTGCCAGGAACTCCTCGACTCCAGTCGGGCTTAGTTTCCTTGGCGCGTCCGTAGTCTCGCTTATCAGGAAAGTCGTTGCTTTTATCTGCTCGAGATACTTGAAAAGCTGCTCGATGTAGACACGGTAGTTGACTTCCCTTCCTGCGAACGCTGCTGCGATGGCAGTTATCGAGTCGATGAAAATAAAATCAGGCTTCAGCCCTTTTGGTATTATCTCCACGACATCCTCAAGCTTTGCAAGCAGCCTGCCCTCGGCCTTTATCTGGAGCGCCTCGACACTCCTGCTTATCCGAAACGGGTCGACGCGGACTATGGCTATCCCGCTGTTTTCAAGCCCCATGTCATCCATGTGCTTTCGTAGCCTGTCCTCGCTCTCCTCGAGGCTTATGTACAGGCACTGAAAGCCCTGCTTTGAAAGGTTTGACATTGCATTGAGGCAAAAAAGCGTTTTCCCTGTTCCAGCAGAGCCGCTCACAAGGATTGTTATCCCGCGGGGGATGCCTTTCTCAAGAAGATTGTCAAAACCAGCGACGCCTGTCTTGAAAAACTCGCCTTCAGGGGACTTTTTTGCTTCAAGAGTTTTTTTTATCTCTGGAGGCTCTGCGGCTTTTTCAGCGGGTTTTGGAAAACCAAGCTCTTCCAATGCCTTTTCAACAGCGCTTTCTGGATAGCCCTTTTCGTGGAGCGCTTTCCTTACGGCTTCCGGGCTATAGCCCTTCTGGAGGAGACGCACAGCAAGCGTCTTGGAATCATCCATAGTTAGTATATCTTTTGCCTATTATAAAACGGCTGAACCAGCAACGTACCCAAGCAAAACGAGGAACATCCCCGTCTTGAGGCCTTTCTTCGCCTCTTTTGGGGATTTGAACATGCTTGCTATCACAAGCATCGCCGCGGCCCCGGATGGCAAAAGGTACCATTTTCCCATCATCCCCAGAACATATGGGACTGGGACAAGCGCAACTGCAATGATTGAAAAAATCCTGGAAAGCCAGACAGAGGCGCGTTTCCCTATTACGGAGGGGAGCTTCATCGCCCCTCCTTTCCTATCCCCAGCCATATCTTCAACATCCTTTATTATCTCGCGTGCCATCATTGCAAAGAACGACATTGTTGCCAGCAGCGCAATGTTGCCGCCTATCCATTCGTTGTTCACGAATCCTGCCGCAACGTACACGGAAACGGAAAGCCAGCTCACGACAAGGTTGCTGACTAGAGGCATCCTCTTGAAATTAGAAGCGTACATGAACGATATGGCGGAGTTGATTATCGCGGCGGCAAAGAACTGGCTATTGACGTAAGACGATACGGCAATCCCGGCAATGAAAAGTGCGAACGAAAAATAAAGCGCGTTAAGCCTTTTCATCCTGCCTGAGGGCAGCGGCCTCAAAGGCGCGTTGACCTTGTCTATGTGAAAATCGAAATAATCGTTTATCACGTTGCCGGCTGCGCATATCAGCACGGCTGCGGCAAGCGCGTATGCAAGGCTTGGGCCAAGAGGCACTTTTGCGACAACCGAACCTACAAAGAGGCCAAGTGCGGCAAGCGCGCAGACATTGGGCCTCGTTATCTCAAGATACGGATGCATGGGAAAGAATGGAAAAGAAGGCTTTTATCCGTAGGCAATGATTCCGGCTATAATCACGATGTAAAGGGCTATCCACACAGCTGAAGAAAATATTATCGGGCGTTCCCTATGCATTAGCCCATATGCAAGCCAAAACAGAGTTATGGCCAGGTATGCCACCCATGACGCCAGAGAAAGCCCGCTTGCGTCCTTCTCACCATATATCTTCGCTATCTGCGGGAACGTCATCACGATTCCTGCGGCGCTGACTGGATAAATCGCCTTGTCCATAAAACTCTTCCACTTTTCCGCTTCAGGGGAAACGGGCTTCCGTTTGTGCGCGTGATGAACGTCCATCAACGCCTCCAAAGCGCCCAGTACCCCACGGCAAAGGCGATGAACGCAGCCTGGAAAACGAAGTGGACAAGCCAAAACAGTTGTTCCCCGAACGCCGCGGAATACGACAAAACAGCTATCCTCGCTATATTTGCCGCATAAACCATCACGATGAACGATGAAAGCATGGCTGCCTTCTTCCTTATTGTGGCTGAAGACAGCAGCGTGAGGGAAAAGAAGAACAGCGTGAGCTTCCACGGCACGCAGTCGCGCGTTATGGCTATTTCGCTGTTTCCAAGCATCAGAAGCGTTCCGTCCCTGGATACAGCCTGGCCAAGAAAACCGAGAAAGCTGGCTGCATGCGATGCAATCATTTCCCTTACTGGAAGGAAATCGATGTTCATCAACGGGGCAGAATAAAGCATGGCTGAAAGGGCAGATAGCTTGAGTGAGAATTCAAGGGATTTCATAATTACTACTTTTTTTGTCGGGTTAAATAATCAGCGTTTCCTGTAAGACGATAGCCAGTCGATGAACTCATTCTTGCTGAACGGGCCCTTCAACATGTCCTCTTTGACGACCGCGACGGGGTGTTGACGTAAATCGCTGTTCCTGGCAGGCCTTCCTCCTGCCCCAGGGGAACGACTAAAAACGCCCTTTCCATCTGCGCTTTCATGAGAAGGCTGAGAAGTTTGGATTTGCGTTCTGCAACGTCTGCGCGCAGCGCCTGCTTCTTTAGCGAGACTTCTAAGTCTGAAACCTGTTTGCGGAGCTTTATGACGTCAAGCTCCCTTTCAAAAATGTCTATGTCTGACGTGAGGGATTTGTACTTATTGACCTGGCTTTCCAGGCGCTTGACGTACCGTGAATCTATCCCCCTTTCCTTCTGAACTGCTTTTGTTTCTGTTCTTGGAACGCACTTGTCCATCGCTTCAGCTATGTTCCTTGCTTCGCCGCGTATTACAAGGTCTTTTATCCTGTCCGCGTAATCCGACAATCCCATAGTTCCCGCCGAGCGGTCAATCTTGTCCATTATCTTCTGGTAGACAGATTTTGCGTAGATGGCTGAAGCGAGAGAATCACGTTCGTGAGAGTCCCTGTACATCCCCTTTGTCATTATCGCTTTCTCCTCTTCTTTCATGTCCTCCGGTGGCGAGCAGAGCGCGGCGGAAAACGAGGAGGCGATCTTTCTTGCAAGCTCAGGCGCGTCTTTGCGGTCAGTTGAGACTATAACTGGTTTTCCAAGCGACGCGATGAATTCTATTATCTCGCCAAGACGGAAGTCTTTCTTGCTTGTTATCCCTATGATGTCGCCGGAAAGCGAAATGGCAGCGACTCCTGTAGTCATCCCCGGATCTATACCGGCAATAACGCGAATCTTGTCCATTTTGTTCACTTTTTGTTAACTCGTTTCTTTGGGATAAATTGTTTTCCCTTCTTCTCATAACCGACGGCAAAAACTGTCATATAAATCTTTTTTCCATCAAGTAATACAATTGCGGGGTGGCAAAATGATAATATTCTGTTCGGGGATACATGGTAACGGGGGCAAGGACTACCTTGCACGGTTCACAAAGCACTGCGAAAAACACGGCAAAAAAGTCAAAATATACAGCATCGGTTCCATGGTCTTTGACCAGGCAAAGCAGATGGGAATTTCCCTAAGTGCCAACAACATACTCAACACGTCCCCTGTTACACTGAAAGCGCTCCGCGCTGCAGTCTTTGAAAGGATACTTGGTGACAAAGACAAGTACGACACCATCCTCATTGACTCGCACGCCACGTTCTTCTGGAACAGGGTTTTCATAAACGCGTTTGACTGGGAATACATAACACGCCTCTCCCCCGATCTCTTCGTCACTGTCATTGACTGCACTGGGGACATCAGGAGAAGGCTGACGTCTGCACAGCAATGGAAGGACCAGGGCATAAGCAACAAGGAAATCCTGCTTTGGCAGAACGTAGAAGTGAACAACACTCAAGGCCTTGCAGAACAGGGGAGAAAACCATATTATGTCATACCTGCAAGGCAGCATGAGAACACGCTATACAGGCTGATTTTCCATCCGGAGATGAAGCCAATTTACGCAAGCTACCCAATGACCAACCTCAAGAACCCGGCCAACAAGAAGCTTGTGGATGATTTTGTAAAGAAGATGAACGAGTATTTCGTTGTGTTCGACCCGGGCACGATTGAAGTCGAAGAGCCCAATGACGACGACAAGGATGTCGTGTTCAACCATATAGTCCACCGGGACATCTACTGGCTCATAGGGCAGAGCGACAAGGTCATTGCGTTCATGCCTGAGATCGTCTACACAAGCGGCGTCGACTCAGAGCTCAAGGAAGCGCACGAAACCAACAAGGACGTATGGATGGTTTTCCCCCACAAGAACTACGGGCCATTCACGCACTACTACAACCAAAAGGTATTTTCAAGCATAAACGAGCTTGTGGACTTCATAGAGGGGCGCGGATACGAAGCAAAAATCGAAAACTGACATAGAAGCGATTTTCTTCGACTTCTCAGGCACCCTCACAGATTTGGTTCCCTCATGGGTCCCTGAAAGGATTGCTGATGCTCTCTACGATATCGAATCCCGGAACATCGGCTATGACTCGCTTGGGGGCGCCATGGAAAACCCCGCCTTCAGAAAATTCTCCAAGGCTTACTCAAAATTCTCTCTCCGCAGGGAAGCCGAACCCGTTCTTAAAGAACTGAAGGAACGCGGCTACAGGCTTGGGTTGATAAGCAACACGCACACATCGGCGCCAAAAGAAGTGCTGGAGGAATCCGGCCTGTCTGAATATTTTGATGCGGAGCTTTACTCAAACGAGGAAGGGATAGAAAAACCGGAAAGCGAGCTGTTCGTCCGAGCCGCAAAACGAATCGGATGCGAACCGGAAAACTGCGCATATGTCGGCAACAGCAAGCCTCTTGATTATGACGGCTCACTGAATGCAGGATATTCGAAAGCCGTCCTCGTTTCCGGAAAGCACGGCATAAAAAACCTCCGGGAACTGCTGGAAATATTTGATTGATCATGGAAATATCTGTTTCCGGAAAAACGTTTCAAGCTATGGAAGCCCACTCGTTCCTTGAGAAGTCACGCGGCCTCATGTTCCGATCCCCCCTACGGGAAAACGAGTGCATGGCCTTTTTATTTTCCCGCTCCGGCTACCACGCATTCTGGAACCTGTTCGTCTCGTTCCCCATAGATATCGTCTGGGCAAATGAGCACGGCATCATTACCCATATCGAAGGCATGGTTCCAGCAGGTTCCGTTGCCATAAGGAAGCCATCGAAGCCATCAAAATACGCCATTGAATTCTCTG
>JACRMZ010000024.1 GCA_016219455.1 Candidatus Aenigmatarchaeota archaeon | reverse complement strand
GGTTATATCGGCCTCTATGCCGTATTTTATAACGGCTTTCCCGGTGGGCTTTGCGACTTTTCCCCAATGCTCTATCTTCACGCTGGCAAGGTCGTTGACATCAAGGAGATCGCAAAGATTGCGCGCAGGCACCCAGCCTCCACGGGCAACGCCTATGATAATGTCGGGCTGGAAAGATTTTGATATTTTCTTGGCCAAAACAGCGGATAAACGGAAGCTCTCGTCCCAGCTCATCTGCTGGCACTTCCTAAGGACTTTAGGATGGTTTAACACTATAGGACTTTGGAATAAAAGTTATTTAAGCTATCCAAAAAGGAAGCTTAGCAGGCCCCGCGCGGAGTTCTTTTTCTTCTCTGAGAGTTCCTTAAGGCTCTTTGCCTTTTCCTTGAGCTTACTTGCCTGCTCCAAGAGGACTGCTTTTGCCTCTATGTTATCCTCGCCATTGGCTATTTTTTCAAGAGAAGAGGCAGCGTCGTCTATGCTTTTCTGGTAATCGTTAAGTTCCGAGGCTTCCTTCTCCTCTTCCTTTGCCTTGAAACCGAGGAACTTCAGCAACGCGAATCCAATCCCTTTTTCTTTTTCTTTCTTCTCGAGCTCAAACGCCTTTGCCGAGGCATCCAATATGTTGTCCTGCTTTTCCGCCAGCACGGACGCCGTTGTCTCGTCAACGAACGACTTCACGCCTTCAATTGCGGCTATTTGCTCGCCTTGGGGGGCGTCTTTCTTTGCGGTCTTTTCCAGTGTCCTAGTTATGTGGTCCACTTTGACGGAATTGACGAAATCAAGGGAACGGACGTTCTCAAGGCTCGACGCCTTGATAAGCGCCCTGTAAATGGAATATTCCTTTGATGCGTGTATCAGTTCGTATTTCACTGCAAAACCAGAGAGTTTCTTCTCCTGATCGGATGAAAGCGCCGGGTCAGTGACTACTATTGTCGGCAGTGTCTCAGAGTCCGTTATTTTATCGTCATTTACCTCGAACTTGTAATCCTTGAGTTTGCACATCCTTGAAGCCATTGCAACAAGCTTTGAAGCGAGCTCTTCCTTGTTGCCTATCAATGTCATGCACTTCGATGACATGTCCTCAAGCCGGCCGCAGTTGGACGCGCACTTGTCAACGAACGTTGTGCACTTCTCCCTCATCTCCCTGAGGCGCTGGCACTGCTGCTCTTCGGCATAGCATTTTGGGACGTTATCGAAAAACGAAGAATCGTCAAATCCTCCGAATCCGTAGCCGGAAACGGATGGCTGGGTTATGAACTTCCCCGGGACGCTCCCTCCGCCTGAACTCTGAGAACTTCCAGAAGATGGTGTAATAAGCTCTCCCGTGGAACTGCCGCCTCCTGAACTGCTGGAACCGCTCGACGTTTCCTGGAAAGATAACGCGGAAACCTGCCCAGTCGGCGTGGGTGCTGTCGTCTGGGTTACAGTTGTTTCCTGTGAAGTGTTCGTCATTTGCACTGTAGTTGTTGTCTCCTTGGATATTGTTGTTTGTGTAACAGTCGTAGTTGTCTGTGGCGCGTATTTGTCGCACTTGCACTCTCCCGTGGAAGCGGTGTAGCACTTTACAGTTGTCCCGTCTTCATAAATCTTCGAATACTCGGGGCACTTTGCCGTTGCGATTGGGCAGGAAGGGTATTTGCAGCTTCCGTCATTTAATTCCGCCTTCACATAGCTCCCATCCCCGCATTTCAGGGGCTCGCAATAAATCGGGCAGTCGGAGAAGCAGTTTTTGTAATCCTCTCCGCTCTCGCATATACCGTTCCCGCATTTCGCCCTGTTCTTATCCGCCTCCTCGTATTTCCTCCTCAGATCATCCATCCTTTTCCTTGCCTCTTCCTGGTCCTGCTGGACTTTTTCAGAATATCTCCTGCAGTTTTCGTATGCGCCCTCGCACTTGCCTATGGCTGAATCAAAACGGGTGCATGTCTCCGCAGACTTTTTACTGCACTCCGAAGCGTAATCTCTCATTTTTGCGCATGAATTCTTCCATGAGTAATCGGAATCAAGTATCTTTGAAATCTCCGCCTTCAACTCATCTTCCTTCCAGTCGCATGATGCGATTCTCTTGGCCAGATGCGGATAGCGGGAAGTTATGAAATTTATAACCGGCCCGGCAAGCGCCTCTTCTGTGAGCTCGACATTTGCAAAAGACGGGCATTCGGTGCTGAAAGACTCGAATGGGAGTGATGACACTGGGGCTGGTTTTTCATAGGTCTGAATTTGCGCCACGGTGGGATTCTCATGGCTGCTGCAGGAACTGACCTTTTTCCAGCCATCGGGAACGTCGCAGGGCGTCGGGAACTCCTTGCAATTATTGCCGTCCGTTGCCGGCGTTATGACTTGAATGCAGGGTTTCTTGATTGTCTCTGTCTGATCAGAAGCGCATTTGAACTCTGCATAATCGTTCTGGCCGTCCATTGTTGTGTAAGCGTAGCCGCCGCAGGAGCTCTTCCAAGTCAGCTGCGACCCCCTTGGGCCGGAAACTGCCATGACACACGTCCCAGAACCCGAGCACGAGAACCCTCCTGAAACCTCATAGCACTTCTGTACCGCATCGGAACCGGAGAAAACGCATTTCACCTCTTCCCTCAGGGTTTCCTGGGCAAAGACTGGCAAAACCGACAAGACAATAAAGGCTGCCAAAAAGGCCGCGTACTTCATATGATGTAGTTCTGTAAAAGCCTCCTTAAAAAGGTTCCTGTTGGGCTTAGTTCCGTTTAATAAGTCTTAATTTACCAATATTGGATATGCCCAAAGAAAAATATTTTTGTAAGATATGCGGACTGCATTACAATGGCAAAGAATTGGCTGATAAATGCTATGCATGGTGCTCCAACAACAATAGTTGCAATTTGGGTGTGGCAAGGCAATCAATAGAAGCTAATCTGGCTTAATGGACAAATACATGGTTTTAAAAGACTTCAGAAAGATTATAAGTCATGGCACGCGTTTACGTTGAAGGCTACGGCTGTTCTGCGAACATGGCGCATGAAGAAGCGATGAAGGGAGCCCTCATAAAGCGCGGCCACGAACTGTCCTCACTTGGCAACGCGGAATACGCCGTGATAAACACATGCATTGTGAAGGCGGCGACAGAGTCGCAGATGAAAAAACGGATAAGGGAGCTTTCCGGGAAAAAACTAATCATTGCTGGGTGCATGCCTAAGGCGCAGGAGGGCGTTGTCCGTTCGTTAGCGCCAAACGCTTCGCTTCTTGGGTCATTCTCCTCGTTCTTCATAGCAGATGCCGTTTCACGCATGGAGAAAGGCGAATGTGTATCGCTAATGGACCGCCAAGCGGTTTACCCCGAAGAAAAACTGCGGACAAACAAGTTCATCAATGTCTGCGAGATATCGCATGGCTGCGTCGACTCCTGCTCTTACTGCGCCACAAAACTTGCCAAGGGCCACTTGAAAAGCTTCCCGTCGCTAAAAATAACCAAAGACGTTAACGATTCTCTCAAAAGCGGCTGCAAGGAAATCTGGCTGGCATCGCAGGACAACGCGTGCTTTGGCCAGGACTCCGGCGAGTCGTTGGCTTCCCTCGTTGATTCTGTCTGCTCCATAAACGGCGACTTTCGCGTCCGCGTCGGGATGATGACGCCTTCAGGCGTGATAAAAAACATTGATGGGATGTTGGAAATGTTCAACAACAAGAAGGTGTACAAGTTCCTCCATGTCCCTGTCCAGTCAGGAAGCAACCGCATACTTTCGGAGATGAAGCGGATGTATACCCGCGAGGAATTCGTCTCCATGGTAATGGAATTCAGGAAAAAATACCCGGAAATAAACGTGTGGACTGATGTCATAACCGGCTACCCCGGGGAGACGGACGAAGACTTTGAGGAGACGCTTGATGTGCTCAAGGCAATTTCTGCAGATTACGCGCATGTCAGCAGGTTCAGCCCGATGAAAGGCACGCTTGCCTCGCGGCTTGTCCAGCTTGATTCCGGAGAGTCCAGGGAAAGAAGCCGCATAGCGACACGCCTTTGCGAAGCGCTCACCTTCGAGCAGAACTCCAAATCGGTCGGAGAAAAATCCCGTGTGCTGGTAACGGAGCGCGGACGGGAAGAAAACCAGCTTATGGGGAAAAATGAGTCTTACAAACAGGTCGTGTTTGAGGGGCCGCAAGAGCTCATGGGTGCGTTTTGCAACGTGAGGATAACAGAAGCCGGCTTGAGCCACCTCAAAGCAGAACTAATCTAAATTGGAATGTATGCTTTTGCCATATAGACTAGTTGTGGAACAAGGAAAATGAATGACAGCCAGCCTAAAAACCCTATTATAATAGCGTGCCCCCACCTTGCCCCATAAAAGAGCTTCGCTGAAAGGATCCAGATCATAATAGGCAAGTATGCTGCCAGGAATCCAAGATGGAAGAAGGGGATGCTTAGCGCGAGGTAAACGGCGATGTTCATGAAATTTGCAAGGAACGCTATTGTCAGCGAATGAAAATAGTCAGGCGGCTCCCCCACAAGCTTCATTATTACCCAAATGACTAATCCGCCTATGACTGATGAGAGCGCAAGATTCAAAAGCGACGCCACAGAAATTGCCGGGAAGGCGGCAAATGGGACGAGGTTCATTTCTTCCACCCACTAGAACGCGGGGAGCAAGCTCCCCCCATTCCCAAGGTCCCCCTGACCCCCACACAAACTTTCATCTCTTCAGCCTCTTTTTGAGTTCTTCAGATATCACGGCACCGGAAACTCTTCCACGAAGTTTCGCCATGACAGGACCCATCAGCTTTTGGAACGCCTGTTCCCCATCCCTTTCAACAAGGGCTTTGTTTTTCATTATCTCTTCCTCTATAGCCGCTCTGACTTCATCCGCACCCAACGTATCTACTTTTGGCATTTTGCGGCCTTCTGTGAAACCAATTATAATCTCGTAAACTTTCTCCTTTGGGATATCCGACTCCTCCATTGCAGCCAGCAGCTCCCTCAGGTTCTCTTCGCTTATGTTTTCTGTTTTCTTCCTATCCCTTTTCAGCTCCTTGAGCGTTGCAGTCAGCAGCGTCGCCGTCCGCACGGGGTTCTTACTGAAATCCTCAAACAGATGCGAGAAGGGCGAGCGGAAAAGCTCTTCACAGAGCTGCTCATTCAGGCCTGTCTTCATGTAGCGTGATTTCCGTTGATCAAGCGTTTCCGGCAACGGGACGTCAAACGGCTTTGCTGGCGGGATGTCCGTCTCAGGATACAAACGCGATTTTCCCGGAAGCGGCCTGGAGTAGGAAGTAGTATAGTCTTCATTTGCTTCCCTCGTTTCCTCCAGTACACCCTCGAGCAGTTTTTTTGCCCGCTCTGCAACAGCTTCCATGGCTTTGCGTTCGCCAATCGCGATGACAATCAAATCGCCATGCGAAGCGCCAAGCTCGCTGAGCAAAACTCCAAACTCGCTTTCTATCTCATATTTTTTCACGTCTTCGTCAGAATGCATTATACCGCTCCCGTAGGCTTTTGCGTAGCCTGACAGTTCGCGGCCAAGCGTCCTGTCACCGGAAATCCTCCTCTTCAGCAGTCCTGAAAGTCCATCAAGCTTCATAGCCCATATCAACTTTCCCTCGTTTATCATGGATGATATTTTTTTGTTTTTGGTTTTGCGGAAGATTTCTGTAGAATCAATGATTTTCCCAGCATTGGCTCCTGTTTTCTTCAGCTCATCGCGTATGACCAGAAGGCTTTCCTGCCTCTCGACTTCCAGCTCAATAAGCTTTTCGATGCCGTCAATGTCCTGGAATCCCTTTATCTCGACGCGCGCACCGCCCGGAATGCTTATGTTTACGTCCTGGCGTATCGTACCCAGGCCTCGCTGCACCTTAACGCTTCTCAGGAGCGAGCCTAGCTTCAGCGCGGCTTCCTTTGCCTGCGTTGCAGAGCCCATAAAGCCCATACTCGACTTTTCCGCTCTCCCTTGAGATTATTTGGGCGGCTTCTTCCTCCAGCCCTATCGTGGGTATGGCTACTTTTCCCTCACTCGTTTCTATGAAACCGTCCAATGCGATTATTGCAGTGCGCTGGAAGCCCGAAGTATTGGAACCGTCAATCACGGTCTTTCTCATTATGTGGATTTCTTCCGGAACGTGCGCTCCCAGCAGCTTTGCTACCTGAAGCGAAATCGCAAATGCCTCGTGGTTAAGCTGATGCGGAGGCTCATCGTCCTGCTCTACTAAGCAAGAACCATAGCGGTGGTAAAGGAATTCCCTTCCGCGCATGAGCTCGTGCAGCGCTGCCGGGTCGACGTTGCCAAGTTCGCCTGCAACTGCTTTCAATTTTCTCCTTATAATCCCCCGTTCTTCCTGGGGCATCCTTGTTGAGCACGGGCAGAAGAGCTTTGCCTTCGAATCCAGCCGCTGATGGATCTCTATCCCCACTTTCAATCCTTGCATAAAAATCAGTAAAGGTACTCCTCGCCAGTCAGCTTTTGCGAGAACTCGCCTGCCAGGTTCGTCTGCATCAGCTCCTTTATCTTTTCGTAATTTTTTTCCCTGCCAAGGACGCAGCCTAATTTGACGTATGTAGTCTATGGCAGCATGTCCTTGCCGTCTATTGCTCCTGCCTGGAGCGCGAGGCGCTGGTTCTTGTAAACGTGCATGTTAAGCGAACCATAGAGTGTCTGCGCCGCGAATACCACCGGAACACCCTTTTCCGTGGCCATCCTGATGTAGGGTGTCCAGCTCCTTTCCTTTTCCGGAGTGGATGTTGGGACATGACCCAGTCCAGTCGCCTCGATAACTAACCCCCTGAAGCCCTTGGAAAGGTACCACTCTATTATAGATGGGTCCGAACCCGGATAGGCCTTGAGGAGCGCTATTTTTGTCTCAAAACGGGTGTCTGCTTCTGCCTTTTTGCCGGACTTTTTTTCATGATTGGACAGCTCCTCTATTTTCCCATTAGGGAAGACTTTTGCAAATGGCAACGCGTTTATTGGCCGGAACGT
>JACRMZ010000035.1:5815-17112 GCA_016219455.1 Candidatus Aenigmatarchaeota archaeon | reverse complement strand
TTGCCCGGGCCTCTGAAAGCGTAGCATCTGGGGAAATATCGATGACCTCGGTTTTCATTACGTCCTTTACCTGTATGTCATTGAATCTCATGTCCCCATCACCATCTTAGAATTGGAATCTGAGTTTAATAAGCTTTAGTCAAGGCGTAATCCTTTCTATCTTGTAATAAGTCACGTCTTTTTCTTCGTCAACGATTGCCCAAAGCATCTTTGCCCTTATGTTGTGCGCTAAACGTACGGCACGGGAAAGCTCCTGGTAGCTGCATGTAAACCCCTCCGGAACAGCATGCACAATCCACTTCGTGTGTTCTGTCGGGGCTTTTGGCCCTTTCTTCATCTCGACTCCGCGGTCGTAAACCCGAAAGTGCGTGCCGAATTTAAAACCCGTCCTAACAAGGAAGCCGCGCTCCCTCAAGTCTTTGTAAACGGCATATTTCTGCGTGAACTCCTTGTCAGACTCTGAAAACAGTTTGTACAAATCTTCCTTTGGCGCCTCCTTTTTGGCAATCTTTATTTTTATCTTGCCGCGTTCGACAAGGTGAAGCGCTTCGCAGAGGCTGAGGACAAGGTTATCATCCTTTATCTTTCCGTAGGTGCCTATGCCGTACACCTCCTCGCTTTCTGCCTTCCCGAAAACGACGACTTCGTTGTTTACAAACTCGCCCGTTATCATAACAACACAACCTGGAACAAGCTTTTAATAGCCCATTTTATCGAGTTCCTCTAGAACCTCGGCTTCCCCATGCTTGAGCGACTTCTTGTGCTCTTCAAGCGTTCTCCGGTCTTCGCTCCCGATGCGGTTGAATAGGACATCGCCTTCGTTTATCTGCCTGCCGACAGTCGGGCCGTCAATGCTCAATGCCACCTGCTCGCCTTTTTTTGCCTCGCCGACACTCTTGCCTTCTTTCTGTATGTCAACGATTCTTCCTATAGTCTTGCCGTCTTTCATCACATGGTATCCTGTGCGTATGGTGCCATTTTCAACTTCAACGCCGATTATGGCGGGCTTCCTTTGCCTGAACACATAGCCATTGAGGAACCGGAATTTTCCCGGAAGTATGACATGTTCAAGCGTCGCCTTGTCGCGCTCTTCTTCCCAGTTGCCAATCCACTTCTCGTATTCGTCAAGAAGCTCGTAGATGATGTTGCTCCTGAACATCTTGACGTCACCCATTGCCTCCGCTTCGGCGTCCTTGAGGACTGGGACATTGAATGCGAATATGATGCGCTTGTCTTCTGGCATTGACTTTATTTCCATGACGTCTTTCCGTGTAACGCTGCCGATTCGCGCGCGCTTTATCGGCACATCCTTTGCTCTGAGTATTTTGACGATTGCCTCAAGGCTTCCCAGCGTATCGGCCTTTATCGTTGCTCCGTCCGTGGGTTCTTCTATTTCTGCTTCCGTCACCTGCTCCCTGAGCTCTTCTTTCAGTTTCTCAAGAAGCTGCTTGTCAGGCGTTGCGCGGAAAGGCATGCCTGCTATTGCGTTCTCAAGGCCTGTGGCAGAGATCTTTATCCCTGATGCCGCATTCACGATTTTAACGCGCTGAAATTTCTTCTCAACACGCATTTCCCCCAAAGGCGGCGGCTTGAGAAGCGAGCGGATATTGGCAACAATCGGGTTCTTGCCCCCAATCACAATATAATCCCCCTCTTTCATGCTGCCATCATAGAGTATAGCGTCGATGGCAACCCCAAGCCCCTTGACCTCTTTGACCTCGAGTATGCTGCCCTTTCCCATTCCTTGCTCTACGTCAAGTGCGTCTTTGAGGAATTGCTGGCTAAGGCCGACTAGCATTGCTACCAACTCCGGAATGCCAAATCCCAGCATCCCCGAAACCGGGACTATTGCCACGGTTTTCCGGAAGTCCCTGACGCGGTCAAACCTGTCGGCATCAAAACCGCGCTCGGACAGTTTGCCCATGAGAGTGTATATGGCATTGTCAACGCTTTCCATTATTTCCTGAGGTTGTTTTTCAACCGACTGCCGGAAGCTCCCGTGGCTTTTCCACCCCAATCTGTCTATCTTGTTTGCAGCCACCAAAAACGGCGTCTTGTACTCTTTGAGAAGCATTATGCTTTCCTCTGTCTGGGGCATTATGCCTTCTTTGATATCCACAATAAGGATTGCAAGGTCAGCTATGCTGCTCCCCCGCTTCCTCAATGTCGTGAACGCCTCATGGCCAGGCGTGTCAAGGAAAAGGAGGCCCGGGATCTTTATCTTATCGGTGTCCATCATCGACCCGCAGAGCTTTTTTATGGACTCTATCGGGACCTCTGTAGCTCCTATGTGCTGGGTTATAAGGCCTGCCTCCTTCGCGGCGACAGTGCTTTTCCTGATGCCATCAAGAAGCGTCGTCTTCCCATGGTCAACGTGGCCCATGACAACGACTATGGGTTGGCGAATCATGAGTAAAACAATGTTAGAATCTATTTAAAACGCCTAAATCTTTCCCGAGATTATGTACCTTATGGCTTCGTTCAGGCGCCCCAAGAAACCAGCGCGTTTCTCGTAGGGTATGGAAGCGATTGACGAAGAAATTTTAGCGAAGTTTTCTGCTGCCCGGGATTTGGGGTTCATGAAGATTACTGGCGTCAGCCTGTCAACAGAAGAGCAGACTTCCCTGTCTTCTGGTATGCTTCCTATCACCTCGGCACGGCAGAAGTCGGCGATATCGTCTGAAGACAGCTCGTTTTTGCCCCTGCCAACAGCATTGACAACGAGACCCTTTATGGGGACACGTTCCTGTGAAGCAAGTTCCATTATCTTTCTCGCGTCCGTCACTGCTGGCAGCTGGGGAACTGTGACTATGATTATTTCATCGCACGCCCTGATTGAGTCGCGGACGTGCTTTCCTGTTCCCGGGGAAATATCCACAATGACAAAGTCGTGGTTTTCCTTCAGCGAGTCTATGTGCACCTTAAGGTTTTCAAGGCCCGTTTCCTCCAAAATCCCGAGTGGGCCTGGAACGATCTTGAGGCCGTGCTGCTGGCTTATGAAAACATCGCTGATATTTGACCCGCCGCAGAGAACATCGAAAAGCGTCTTGTCATAGCTTATGTCCCCGAGATAAAGGCTCAAGTCCGCTGCCTCAAGATTGGCATCAACAAGAACAACTGATTTCCCAAGGGAATGAAGCGAAGCCCCTATGTTGAGGACAGTGGTCGTCTTTCCCACGCCTCCCTTGCCGCTGGCAACGCCGATAGAAATTCCCACATATAGGATTTGCCGCGCTAATATTAATCTAGAGCTTCATTTTGGCGATGATTTCCTCGAAGTTCTCCAGCGTTTTAGAGTCTTTTATTGCCGGAGGAATGCCATTGTCCGAATAGTCCCGCACTTCCTTCCTGAGTTCTATTGTTGTCAGGAGAGGAACGCCAAGCTCTTTGGCGGCTTCGCTTCCACCACCCCTTCCAAACACGTCACCGGCCATATTCTCGACTATCCCAAGGACCTTGACGTTGAGCTGCTTTGCCATCTTCGCGGCCTTTTTGGCATTTGCAACAGGCTGCGGCGTAGTCACTATGATTGCGCCATCTAGGCTGGAGCTTTGCATGACAGTCAGCGGGGCATCGCTTGTCCCAGGCGGAAGGTCTATTATAAGATAGTCAAGGTTTCCCCATTCGACCATTTCGAGGAATTGAAGGATGGCATGCGTGAGCATCGGGCCCCTCCATATCAGGACGTCGTTGCCCTGCTGGACGCTTGCCATGCTGACGATCCTCATCCCATACTTTTCAATCGGCAAAATCTTGTCGTGGACTGCCCTGAAAAGTTCGCTTATCCCCAGAACTTTGTTCACATTGGGGCAGTCGATGTCAGCGTCCAGTATCCCAACGGACTTGCCATGTTTGACAAGTGCAGCTGCGAGGTTTACCGCCACAGTCGTCTTTCCAACGCCCCCTTTTCCGGAAAGGACGGCTATCTTGAATTTAACGTTCGCGAGATTGTCGTTTATGCGTTTCTTCTGCTTCCACGCTTCAATCATTGGTGAGCGGACTTGCTGGACAGGTAATTCAGCCATAACCAGTATTGTTTAAAGCCAACGTGTATTTATTTTGGATTAAACCCCAAAAAACCAAGCTTGACTGTAACATCTGTTGGAAACAAAAAATTCCACCAGCAGTACCATTGGTAACCATCAAAAACAACGATCTGAGCCGTCTGATTTTGGACTTTGGGAAACTCCCTGTTATAGGAGGCAGTAACATTTTTGCGCCAAACGGCCGCGTTTTTCAGCCGGCAAGAACAATCAATAATACCCTAATTTTGCCTTCGCTTCCTCAGTCATCCTGTCAGGATTCCAAGGCGGGTCCCACACTATTTCGATGAACGCAGTCTTCACGCCGGGAAGCGCTTCTATCTTGCTCTTGACATCCGTGCCAATCTGCCCGCTCATCGGGCAGCCCACTGCAGTGAGTGTCATCTTTATTTTCACTGTGTCGCTGTCAATCAGGATGTCATAAACGAGGCCCAGGTTCCATATGTCTATGGGTATCTCAGGGTCGTAGCATTCCTTGAGGGCCTCGATGACCTCTTCCTTTGTGGGCATAACTGGATTATTTCTTCGCTGCTATATCAACGTTCTCAAAAACTTCTTCAAATCTGACCTTTTTGACCTCAGGTATGTACTTCATTATCTCCTTTGATATCGCTTCCTTGGCGTCTTTGCCGGCATCGACATTGAGAACGGCTTCTTCGCCGTGTATCTTTGCTTTTCCATCGCCAACATAGAAGTCTATGATAGCCTTTGCTTTCCCGTCATGTGATTCAATTTTCTCAACGACTTGAAGGTCGTATACCAGAGTTTTCCCCGCAAGCGGATGGTTGAAATCGACGCGGATGCGTCCTGACGAGACAGACATCACTTTCCCAAGCGCATTGTTCATCGTGACAAGCATGCCAGGATACGGTTCTATATTTTGCGAACGGAACTGCGTTGCAGGGAACAGCTTTATCATCTTCGCGTCGCGCTGGCCGAACGCTTTGTCAGGCGCGACCTCAACGGTCTTCTTTTCGCTGACTGACATCGCCAGCAACGCATCGTCAAGCCCCGCAATAACTCTTTTCTCCCCCGTTATGACAGGCATCGGCCCGTACTTTGCGTTACGGTTGAAAGCGTTCTCTTTCCTTGCAAGTGCCTCATCGGTTGTATCGAAAAGCTCGTTTGTCCCCTTGATCCTTCCCGTGTATGTTATTTTTATGAAATCGCCTTTTTGCATACCCTTCCTTCGGTAAGAAGTTTTATTAGCTTTGCGGTTACTCCAAAGGGTTTATACATACAGGGGGAATGATTCCCCATGCCAGTAATATCCCTCGAGAACGTGTGGAAGACCTACCGTGCCGGAACGCCTGAAGAGGTCAATGCGCTCAAAAACCTCTCAGTAAGCATAAAAAAGGGCGAGTTCGTCGCCATAATGGGATCCAGCGGCTCGGGAAAATCAACGCTTCTCCAGATCATAGGCTGTCTCGACAGGCCAACACAGGGACGCGTCCTTATTGGAGGGAAAGACGCCTCGAAAATGGATTCTGATGAGCTTGCCAAGCTGAGAAGGGAGAAGGTAGGATTTGTTTTCCAGTCTTTCAACCTCATAGGCAGCCTGACTGCCCGTGGAAACGTCGAACTCCCAATGATGTTCGAAAAGATGACTGACAAAGAAATGGAAGAGAAAGCGTCATTGCTTTTGTCCCAAGTCGGCTTGTCCGGCAGGGAGAAGCATCGCCCTTCCGAACTTTCTGGCGGTCAGAAGCAAAGGGTGGCGATAGCGCGTTCGTTGGCGAACTCGCCTGAGATAATACTTGCAGACGAGCCCACTGGAAATCTGGATTCAAAAACATCTGACCAGATTCTCGCATTATTGAAAAGGCTTAGTTCCGAAGGATTGTCAATAATAATAGTCACCCACGACTCATTGATTGCGAAGGAGGCGGGAAGGGTTATATACTTAAAGGACGGAGAGATAACCGATGTCAAGTAAATACCTCGCTCTCATGGTTTTGCTTTTGTTGCCACTCGCAGGCGCGCAGTCAGTCACGCTGACGACTTCCGCTTCCGTTACGCCATCTCAGATTTCCGTTGGCGAGAGCGGCACGATGGACATAACATTCAAGAACATAGGGAGCACATACGCTTCCAACATAAGGCTTACAATATCCTCAAGCGAGATTATCGATTTCAAGCAGACCTCATTCTCCATCGGGAACCTCGAGGCAGGAAGCTCAAAGACTATAAGCGTTCCCATAACAGTGAAATCGTCAATAACCGGGACAGCGTCCGTCAGAGTAAGCGTTAAGTATGGCGTAGGTGAAGGGGCAGACAGGACCGAGGAGCTTTCCGTTCCAGTCGCCATAGGAGGGGTAGTCATACTCAGAGTGTCTAACATAACCTATGGGACAGCTATCCCAGGAAAACCGATAGACTTCTCGCTTGACATCGAGAATGTTGGAAAGGGAAGCGCCGCCAATATCAAGGCCGAGCTTGCTCTTGCGGGACTGCCGTTCGTTCCTGTGGAAGGGGACGTGATAGAGTACATACCTTCCATAAGCGCGCAGTCAAGCAAAACCATTTCATTCAAGCTCCAGATTTCAAAGGGCGTGGACATCAAGGCATACTCGTTGCCTGTCATGCTCACGTACGAGGATGCCTCTGGAAAAATATACAATGCCACGCGGACCATAGGCGTGAAGCTTTCGGGGAAGGCAGACATAATAGTCCTTCTTGACAAAAGGCCTATCGCAGGGCCAAACGCAAAAACGACCATAGCGATAGCCAACCGCGGTGATATGACTGCAGAGTTCCTTACCATCAGGTTTGAATCTCCCTATGGCAGCAAGACCGCCTATGTGGGGAAACTGGACCCCGATGACTACGAGACCATAGATGTTGACCAGGTGGCGCCATCTTCTAACTATAAGATGTCAGTAACGATAACATACAAGGACAGCTATTCCAATGAGGTTGATGAAAAAAATGAAATTGATATTTCTACAGTCCAGGTGAAGAAGGACTACACGATATACATAGTGCTGATCATAATCGCCCTTGTGCTCATTCTCAGATACAAGAAGATAATCAAGATATGAACCTCATTTCTTTGACGTTTTCCTCCATAAGGCAAAGGAGGACAAGAAGCTGGCTTACAGTTACCGGGATAGTTATAGGAATTGCCGCAGTCATCTCTCTCGTGTCAATAACAATGGGGATGCAGTCTGCAATAGTCGGCCAGCTTCAGACATTTGGGCTGGATAAAATCGGTGTTATGCCTGGCAGCAGCTTTATTGAAGGAGGGGCCCCAGAGGCCGCGATGCAAAGGGGCACGACGCAGCTTTCCAAAGATGATGTTGAAGTGGTAAAAAAGGTCAATGGCATAGATTCTGTCACAGCATTCTATTCGCAGGGCGCCGATGTGACATTCGGTCGCCAGACAAAAAGGCTGACGGTAATGGGGCTGGACATGAACATAGAAGACGTTATCAGCAATGTCCAGGGGCTTGAAATCAAATACGGGAGAGAGCTACGCAAAGGCGATAGCGGCAAGGCCATAATAGGCGGAACGATAGCGAAAGAAGCCTTTGAAAAGGAGGTCCGCCTGGGCACAAAGTTCACCATCGAAGGAAAGAAGTTCGAGATAATAGGCATTCTGACGCAGAGCGGTGACCCTTCCGCAGACAGGACCGTGATGATGCCAATTGATGAGGTCAGGAATCTGTTCGGCGTCGGGGAAGCGATCTCATTTATCTGGAGCAAAGTTTCCACAAACAGGAACAATATAGATGTTGCCAAGGCCGTTGAAAAAAAGCTCGAGGACCACCGCGGAAGGAAGGATTTCTCCGTAATAACGCCGCAGCAAGCGGTGGAAAGGATAGGGAGCGTTCTGGGGATACTTCAGATTGTCCTAGTCGGCGTTGCGTCGATTTCACTCATCGTTGGCGGTGTCGGCATAATGAATACCATGTACACATCCGTCCTTGAGCGGACAAAGGAAATTGGTGTCATGAAGGCTGTAGGCGCGACGAACAGCGACATAATGAAAATATTCGTCCTTGAGTCCGGGATAATAGGAGTCGTTGGCGGGTCAATAGGCATAATCCTCGGAGTCATTATAGCAAAGGCCATCGAGGCCATTGCGGCAAATGCCGGGTTCAGCATACTCAAAGCATACCTCAGCCCCGATCTTATCGTTTTCGGGTTCGCGTTCTCGCTTTTCATAGGGATACTTTCAGGCATACTGCCTGCAAGGCGAGCATCGCGCTTGGACCCTGTGGATGCGATGAGGTACGAGTAAACCTTTTTTCTGGCCATCAAAACCAGGTGGGCGCATATCAACTAAAAGGCCAATCAAAGAGGTTCATATTATTTTGAATGTGAAGTTTGGCTCAATCCAGCTAGCGTTTAATCTCGTTTTTCATGAACTCCACAGCAATCTTGGGTATGTTCTTCCCTGAAACATTTGAAAAAAGCTTCATTGGCGGGACGATGTTTACGTTTACAACTGACTCGCTTTTCTCCCTGAAATCAACCCTGCAAATCCTTGCGCCTATGACGCGAGAAGCCCTCAAAACAAGCCGTTCAGTCTTTGAATCAAGTTTTACCGTTTCCCACTTGCCTTCAGCTTTCATCGACTTCTCTTCCGTCTCTGCGTTGAGCTTCAACGGTATTATCTCGTCTCCGATTACAAAACACCTTATGAGGGAGTCTGTCAGGCGCTCCTCAAGATAGATGGAACTTTTCATCCGCCTTATGGTGTTTATCATAGGGCTGATTTCCTTCCTGGAGAGGGCGAACATGTTTATCTCTTTGCTGTTTGCCGCCCGGACGCCGATAGGATAGCTCATTTCCTTGAGCGCTTCTTCTGCAGACTCTGGTGATTCGGCAAGGCAGGCTTTTGGGACCTTAACGCCGCTTTTCATAAGCACATCATACAGGAGTATCTTGTTGTTCCCCGTGATGAACGATATGGTATCCAGCGGCGAATACGCGCCGGAAAGAGAATTCATGAGGACGTATGAAAACATCCAGTCCTCCGGTATCCTCGGGATGATTGCATTAAAATCCGCGAGGTTGACATCACCGTACAGTACGTTTGCGCTGTCGCTTATGCTTATCCGTATCTTGCTGTAGGGGACGTAGAGCGCGTTCCCGAAGATTTTCTTCCCTTCGTTTATCAGCTTTGCCTCAGCAAACCTCTTTTTTTCAGGGCCGATAACGCAGAACTTCATAGAAGCTAAAATGATGGGGGTTATATAAAAACGTGCTAGCATTCCGAATACGCGAAGTCTATTATCTCCTTTGCGATGTTCTTCCCCGTCGCTGCCTCAATTCCCTGTATGCCAGGGTTAGTGTTGACTTCTATGACGTACGGTTTTCCTGTGGTCTTGTCCTGAAGCATGTCAATCGCGCATATCTTTGCGCCTGTTGCTTCGGCCGCTTTAACGCATATCTCATCCATCTCTTTGGTCAACTCAAACGGCGCCGCCTTGCCGCCCAGATGGACGTTGGCCCGGTATTCACCTTCCTTTGCCACCCTTTTCATTGACGCGATTACGCGGTTTCCGACAACAAACCCCCTTATATCTTCGCCGGCATTGGGGACGAACTCCTCTATGATCATCTGTATGTTCATCAACTGAAGCGTTTTTATCACGCTTTCTGCGCTTTCCCTCGAGCTTATGTAGAAGACGCCTTCGCCGCCAAAAGATGTGACAAGCTTTATCAGAAGCGGATACTTGAACGCTTCCAGTACAGTTCTTGCAACTTTCACAGAACTTACCATCACCGTGTCGGGGACACGGACGCCTGCTTTCCTAAGCGCAACGAGTGTCATGAATTTGTTGTGCCCTATTATCACGGTCTTTGCTGAATACGGCTTTTTCATCCCTATGGAATCAAGGAAGCTGATTATGTTGTATCCATACGAGGCTCTCGGCGAGTCTATGCGGGGTATGACATAGTCGTACTTGGAAAGGTCAAGTTTTCCGCACTTTATTTCAGGAGTGCCGTCGCCCTTTACCCTCAGCACGGTTTTGCTTATGTCTGCCGTGTCAACGGAGAATTTCTTTTTCCCCTCTTCAAGTATCCTCTTTACAGTATACGATACTTTCTTCCCTTCTGTTATCGGGGCAAGAACAAGGAGCCTTTTCATGTGGCGTCCTCCTTTGGTATGAAGATCAGCTTGTAATGGCCAATGATATCCATCCCTATTATCGCCTTGTATTTCATATGCGACCTGTTCTCAAGGCTGACTAGGACGCGATGCGTCTCGCCCTTAAGCTCTATCCGTGCCTTGGCAAGGCTGCGCTCTATTGGCCTCTTCATTGCAGCTGTCAGGACACGCACTTTCCTCCCCACCGGAACTATCCCCAAGTGCTTTGCAAGCCAACCTTGGCTTCAATCCGGAACTCGCCGTCCCTTCCCATGATTTTTATGCGTTCCACAAGATTCAGGCGCATAGCAAGCAATAAGGCGATGATTATAAAAGGTTATTCCATCGCCGGGCCGTAGCCGTTTATCTCCGAAATCTTGACCCTGTAGTTGTCGCGCTTCTTCTCTTTCCCATCTTCGGAAAACCAGAACTCGTTGAGGCGCATCCACCATTCCCCGTCGTCTTGGAACTGCTCGGCAAGGATGCCTTCACAGCGTTTTGAGCCCACGAGAAGTTCGATGCGCTTGTTGACGTAGGCTTTTATCTCATCTTCGTTCATCTCAAAGCTCCATAACCACCGAGGCTACACCAAGCTCCCTTTCGCCGTCTTTCCCGTATTTCCTGAGTTTTTGAGTAAGCGAACGGTCGTACACATGTATCTGCATGGCGTCTTCGCCGTATATTATGTCCGCGGCGTTTTTTATCGTGCCCTTTTTCTTGAAGTTGAGCTGGTAGTGTTCCGTGTCAACAAACCGCTCGGAAAAATCGAAATCCTTGAAGTCCGTCTTCACCTTCTGGTTGAATTTCTTCACCTTCATTTCAAAATCCTTCTTCATGCAGCCCTCAGTAAAATATTGTTGCTTTTCCTTCTCCGAACTCCTCTTCCCACAGCTCCGCGTACTTTTTCGCAAATTCCAGGTATTCCGGGAAAACCATGTCAATTGAAATCTTTTCCTCATCCCTGTTTATGATGGCCTTTGCCACCGTTCCGACATTCTTGTATGTTTTTGCGCTTTCCATTCTCTTGTAGTTAAAAAAGAACTTATAGGGTTCATCGCACCCTCCATTGTTCATAATTTCTACAAGATTTTCGGCGCTCTTTGCGCAGTGCCCTGTTACGTAAAACTCTCCCGCCTCGCTTTGGAGCGTCACTT
>JACRMZ010000035.1:0-5740 GCA_016219455.1 Candidatus Aenigmatarchaeota archaeon | reverse complement strand
GGAGCGTCACTTTCTTAAACACATTCCATACACGACTCCCAAACTTCCTTTTCAGCACAACCATGGCATCACAAATGTTTAATGACCCATCAGTTATTAATACTTCCCGGATTTCACCGAGAGTGGGTCAAGCTTAAATACTTTCCAACTCCCTTAAACTTCACAAATCTAAAACAGAGGTGAAAAAGATGGTTGAATTCCAGACCATAGAAAGCAAAGACGTGAAATTCGGAACGAACAACTTCGTCGAAATAAGCAGGAAGAAAGCGGTCACAGAAGAAGGCGAGAATGTCTTCATTTCAATAAGCCGCGGGTTCTTCGCGCCAGACGGCGGAAAAAGATACAGGAAGAACTTCAGCCTGCCTGACAACGGCGACGTAATACAGGCCGTTCTTGAAGCACTGAGCGAACTCAAGAAATAGGATTTCTGAAAAAAACCTATTAATATCTCGGTTTGCTATTAGGCATGCCTATGGAGCTAGCAGAAAGAGTAAGGACAATGCCGCGCTCAAAGCTCGGGCTAGCTTTGAAGGTAGCCCAGGAGCGCAAAGATGTTATTTCTTTGGGAACCGGAGAGCCGGATTTTGACCCCCCAAAGGAGGTGGTCGAGGCAACCTACAAATGCATGAAAGAAGGCTACACTCATTACTCCTCTTTCATGGGCCGCATGGAGCTTAGGAAAGCCATAGCCGAGAAAATGAAAAAGGAGAATGGGATAAACGCAAACGCCGAAGACGTCATAGTCACCTGTGGCTCAAAGGAGGCGATATTGCTGCTTTTCTCTTCCTTGGTCGGACAAGGCGAGGAGGTCATAATACCAAATCCCGGATACTTCGGCTATCTGTACATAGCCAAGTTTTTGGGAATCAATGCCGTTGGAGTCCACGCCAAGCAGGAAAACAACTTCGAGATACTCGCAGAAGACATAGAGAAGCAGATAACAAAGAGGACAAAGCTTATTGTGATAAATTCGCCGACAAACCCGACAGGTGCCGTTTTTTCCAAAAAGAACCTTGAGGAAATTGCCGACCTTGCCAGGGAGAAAAACATCCCCGTGCTTTCAGATGAAGCCTATGAAAAACTCGTTTACGAAGGGAAGCATTATTCCATGGCTTCATTCAACGGGATGGAGGACCTTGTTTTCACGCTCCAGACGTTCTCGAAAAACTATGCCATGTGCGGTTTCCGCGTAGGCTACGCGACGGGTCCCGCAGAAATAATAAAGGCGATGGAAAACCTGAAGGTCTGCACGACTATTTCAGCTCCAACTCCGCTGCAGCTTGCAGCCATAGAGGCGTTCAAATGCAATGATTACGTTGAGAAGATGAGAAAAGAGTATGACAGGCGAAGGAAGCTTGTAATCAAAAGGCTGGGGGAAATGGGGGTGCGGTGTGCAAGGCCAATGGGCGCGTTTTACGCATTCCCCGACATGTCGCAGTTAAACATGACTTCAGACAAAGCCTCGGACTACTTCCTCAACGAGGCTAAGGTGTTCATGACGCCTGGAAGCGAGTTTGGCACGCACGGTGAAGGCCATCTTCGCCTCAGCTACGCAACAGCCTATGAAAAGCTCGAAGACGCCATGAACAGGCTGGAAAAGGCCCTTCCAAAGTAGTTTTTCTTTTAAAACACCCCATATATTAACATGGGACCTCGCATCTTGCTGATAGCCCTCCTGCTTTTGGCGCCGCTTGCAAACGCGCAAAATGTCTCTGCGTTCCTTGACGCCCAAAAAGACCTCAAAGCCACCGAAGCCAAAATCGCCGAAGCAAAGGGCGCAGGGAAAGGCGTTGATCAAGCCCAGGCGCTTCTTCAGGAAGCCAAAAGGAAGTTTATAGAGGGCGATTACTCAAAGTCATTGGAACTTTCAATGAAATCAAGGGAAGAGATTGAGCGCGCGCTTTTGCAAAAGTCCCCCGGCATAGAAGCGCTGTTCCCATATGCCCCGTATGCCGTCTTGTTGCTGGCAGCGGCATTATTGGCAATAAATGCCAAAAGAACCCCAGGCGGGAAAAAAAGGAAGGATGCCCTTCAGGACGAGCTTGAAGACATGAGGATGATAGGAGGCGTTATAGGGGCAGTTGTTGCCCGCGATGACGGCCTTCTCATCGGGTCGTCGTTTTTACGCACACAAAACGCTGGGATGATAGCTGCCATGTCAGCGCAGGTAGTCAAAAACTCCAAGATTACCGTAAGGGAGCTTGGGATGGAAAAATTCCAGCATACGATGGTGATGGCAGCAAAGGCCCAGTATGTGGCGTTTGAAAAAGACTCGATAATACTTCTTGTCCTTGTCGACAAAAATGTGAACATCGGCCTGATTCTTAACGCAGTTGAGAAGAAACTAGACCGCTTGCGGTCACTCGTTGACCTTAAGGGAACAGGTGAGCAGCAGCTCCATGTCACGATGAATGCAAGCGTAGGGCAGATACTTGCGTCGCCGCAAAGCTTCGTTGGGAAGAAAGTGAGCATAAAGGGGTGCGAGATCCACGAGATGGAACCCGGCGTTTACGTCATAGCCGATTTCACGGGAGCAATCACAGGCTACTCTGAAGCGGACCTGAAGGGAAAGGGTTCAGTTGATGGGATAATCCAGCTGAAGAAGGGCAAACCGATACTTGAGTTCTAGAAACTTTTGCCTTATTGTTCCAGGCTCCTTGCGTCGCCAATGAAAGGAAAAGTTTCACCAAAACCCCATTAATGAATGGTGTCAATTTCAACTAACCTTAGGGTTGGATAAACTGCCGTTTTGACAATTCCCCTAGAAAACGCCGACTTTGCCGTTTATTATTTCATCCGTCAGTTTTGTTATGTTAGCGAGGTGCTCGTTAGCGATGCTCTCAGCGCGGCTCTTCATCCCGGCGAATTTCTTATTGCCAGCCAAGAGCTCTATTGACGCAACCAATGGCAGGTCTATGGGCTTGCCAATCTGAGAGAGCAAACGGACGCAAACCTCTTCTGCACCGGTTTCTTCATTCACATCGGAGGCAATCCTGTTTGCAAGTATGTTGTAAAGCTTTCCAATGTGATTTACTGGGTTCTTTCCAGCAGTCGCTTCAAGGCTCATCTTCCTGCTTGGCGTTATCAAGCCATTTGCCCGATTGCCCCTGCCGACACATCCATCATCGCCGTGTTCTGCAGACGTCCCGGTAAGCGTGAGGTAAACAACTTTCCTCTGGTAGTTGTCTGCTGTGTTTATGTGGATTTCTGTCTGGCGGGTTGCCTTCTTGTCAATATAATTTTTCATTACATATTCTTTCACTTCGTCTTTGATGTTGCAATAGTGGTCAAAGTCAGGGACATGCGATGAAATGAACGCGGCAGCTATCGTAAGGACTATCTTATCGTGGTTCCTCATCCCCATGACTTTAATATCTTCGCCGATTTCAGGATACTTCTTCTTGGTTTTCTTGTTGTTCAGAAGGTGCTCCGTGCCCATTACAAGATTCTCAACCTCGCTGAAAGGCGCGTAACCAACGCCGAAACTCGTGTCATTCGCCAAAGGAGCCGTTTTTTTCTCCCTGCCTGTTTTCCTGCTGAACAGCTCTGTCAAGTCAGCGCTTCCATACCCTATTTTGGAGTCGATTATGACATGTTTCTTGACGTCGAGATTTGGAAGGATAGAAGCCATGTAATCAAGCGCCGTCTTTTTCCCAATCTCGTGGACTGGGAACGGCTTTCCATCGACTTCAGTTGTCGCGCGGCCGGATAGGAGCAAAAACATCGGTTGGATTATTTTGCCGCCGCCGAACTCGACTTTGACGCGACCTCCAACAAGCTCGAGTTTATCGGTATTGTGATGAAGAATTGCGCCATATTGCTTCAGATACGCCTTGCAGAGGTTCCTGCTTATCTCTTCTGCCATGCCATCTGCCAAAGAATCCGGATGACCTATTCCTTTCCTTTCGACCATTTCAACATCCTGCTTTTCCACAGGTGTCTGGTCATTGCGGCTGACAACAATGTTTCTTTTCACTTCTTAATGTAAATTTCAGAAGCTATTTATACAAAAATTCTAATAAAAAATTCCAAAAGGAATATTATTTTATGGAGTAAAAAGGTCAAGCGTTACTTCCGGAGATAAAGCATTGGGTTTCCAAAAAAACACAACTTTTGCATAAATGCCGGATAAAGGCCGTTTGTCAAACACAACTATTCTCTAATATAACGTCGTTATATATAATTCTTTTTTGTAAAGCCACTTTAAAAAGTGCACTTTTGGGGAAAAATGCCGGAAATCCCTAAAATCATATGATACGCTTGACATCAAACATCATAATTCTAAAACCAGGCAACTTTTTAAAAAATTCCTTTAGAAATACGCCAAATTTCCCAATCGTGGTTTTCCATACAAATAGAAACAATAAAGTTTTCAGCGGGTTACAAACGTCAATGAAAACACAAATTACTTTTAAATACCTTTGAGTATATTCTTCGGTAACAGAAATAAATCAGGATTTGATTTATTTGATGTCAAACTGGGGGTGGCACAATTGGAATTAGTTGATATGTCAAAAGAAAAAAAGAAAAAGAATTACAAAAATGATGAAGAGATAAGACAGCTTCTCGAGTCAAGAAAAGCCATTATTAAGGTGGTTGGGGTGGGAGGCGCCGGTGGAAACACCGTCGACAGGATAGCCCAGCTAGGCATAGAGGGCGTTGAGACCGTTGCGATGAACACTGACGCACAGGACCTTCTTTACACCGAGGCTGACAGCAAAGTCCTTCTAGGGAAGGAGATCACAAGGGGGCTTGGAGCAGGTGCCGACCCGACAAGGGGCGAAGACGCCGCAAAAGAGTCTACTGAGGAGATAAAGGAAGTCCTTCGCGGGTGCGATATGGTTTTCGTTACCTGCGGCCTTGGCGGCGGCACAGGCACAGGGGCAAGCTCTGTCATAGCTGACGTAGCGAAGAAGCAGGGAGCCCTGACGATAGGCACTGTAACGCTTCCGTTCACGATGGAAGGGAAACACAGGGCAACCAACGCAAAATATGGCCTTGAAAAGCTTGTAAACACCGTCGACACGCTGATTGTCATACCAAATGACAAGCTGCTTGAGGTCGTTCCGGACGTAAGCATCAACACCGCTTTCAAGGTGGCTGATGAGGTATTGGTCAACGCCGTGAAAGGCATAGCAGAGTTGATAACAAAGCCCGGGCTCATAAACCTCGACTTCGCTGATGTGCGCGCAGTAATGGGAGAAGGCGGCATAGCGATGATAGGCATGGGGGAGAGCGACACTGAGAACCGTGCCTACGAAGCAGTCGAAAAGGCCCTTAACAACCCGCTGCTTTCCGTTGACATAAACGGCGCCACAGGGGCACTGATAAATGTCATCGGCGGCGAGACAATGACTGCACGCGAATCCCAGCTTATTGTGGAGTCGATAAGCAAGAGGCTTGACCCAGGCGCCAAGATAATCTGGGGTGCCCAGGTAAACAAGGACATGGGCGACAAGATAAGGGCGATGCTCGTTGTCACCGGAGTGAAGAGCGACCAGATATACGGCAACACAAAGCCGCTCTACCTCGGCCAGGCAAAGAATATCGAGGAAGCCCTAGGGATAGACTTCTTGTAGGGGAAAAGCGCACGGGAAACCGTGCGCCCCGCACTTTCTTTTATTTCGTACCGTCGGTGCAAAAAGGATAACTATTTAAGCTGTCTAGGGTAGATTTTCCTCTATGTTCAACAAGATAAAGGATTTCGTTGGCCAGACAAGGAGGGTAATCCAGATTTCAA
>JACRMZ010000025.1 GCA_016219455.1 Candidatus Aenigmatarchaeota archaeon | reverse complement strand
TGAGGAATATCATGTCCACACCATTGAGAGATTCCTTAATCTCCCTTGCGCTCTCTTCTGCGGCTTTCTTGCCTACATCGGGGTATCCTCCTGCTCCTAATCCACGGGTAAGTTCTTTCCCCATGAGGATTTTCTTCCCCGCCTTGGTAATGTAGAGGTGCTTAGCATCAGTATTAAAAGCGAACGTGTCCGCACCCCCAATTCCCATCTCATACAATGTCGTTATGGTGTTGTTTCCACCGCCACCTGCTCCGACAACTGCTATCTTTGCCTGCTTGTAATCGAGCCCGAACGCCTCATTTGCTTTTTGTACGACGTCGGAGGTCTCGACTTTCCAATCGTTTTCCTTCCCGAACGTTTTCTGGAAGGCCTGTTGTATCAACGATTCCATTTGACCTACCTCCTGCTCGACCTTTGGTTTTATATATAACCTTGGTCATTATTCACTATAGCCCATAGCAACTGCCCAAAAAATTCGCTCGTTTCGGTTTGCCCAAACCGTCTGCACAATTCAGCACAGTCGAATCCGATTGCCCAGATCGGAAAGGTTTAATTCTGCGCTAATTTGTCTGCTGAATTACTTATATGGAAAGCTTACATATAAAGATTTCGGTTTATTGAAAGCCTTACTTAAAATGTAAAAGAAAATGGAAAATAATTTCACTGGGAAATTTCGTTCAAGACGACAAGTGTCTGAGTCTTGTCAACGCCCTCTATTTCCCGCAATCCGGCAATCACGAACTTGTTGAGCTCTTCTACGTCTTTTACGCGGACCTTTGCAATCATGTCCGTTTGCCCTGTGACGATGCAAACCTCTTCAACGCCTTTTAGCTTCCTTATCTCCTTTGCTATCTCTTCCTGTGAATACTTCTCGCCGACAGGCCCTCGGTAACTCACGGTAAGGAGTATGTATGCTGCAAGTGACTTATCCAGCTTGGCGTAGTCCGGGATGATTGTATACCCTTTTATTATCCCCTCTTTCTCCAGCCTTTTCAGCCTGTTGTGTATGGTCGTTATTGGTATCCCAGTTTTCTTCGAGAGCTGGCTAGTCGTAAGCTTCGCATCGCGCTTCAAAAGCTCGACTATGAGCATGTCTTTCTTGTCCATATGGAAAAAGTTTCCATTTAAAGTATAAATATACGAATTTTTTGGAAAATTATGCCATTTTTGTTGGAATATTTTTTTATACAGATGCGTTTAATAGAAATATATTCGGAAAAAGGCGATGAAAATGAAAAAAATGCGGGAAATGAAAGGAAGTAGGTGGAAAACGCTGGAATCCTCGCTGAGGCAGTTGGCATCCGAAGGGTACAAACTTGTTAGCAGGAAGTCCATCTGTGAATGCAAGTGCGGCTCCGGGAGGATTGAAATCATTAAGGAATACCCGGAACACGGCGTCATTTACTCATTGGGTGGGGGAAGTACCTACGTCGACTTTACCCTTGTGGCAAGCGCCCAATATAGTGACGCCCGCTGCGGTGAGCATGAACCCACGCTAGAAATACAGGCATACAAGCCATATGACCATGTAGACAAAGCCCTGAGGAAGCTGAAGTCTGGCTGGAAACGGAAGCACAAAAAGGACGTCGTGGAAATGCTGGAATTCTACCACGAACAAGCATAGCTTGGATATTTAAGGGATTTTAGAGGAAGAATTACTATGGAAATCTGCTCGATACGTGAGTCGATGGCAAGAGAGGGCCAGAAGGCCCGCGTCCGCGGCTGGGTGTACCGCCATAGAGCCTCAAAAACAGCAGTCTTTGTCATCGTCCGCGACGCAACGGGCATAATACAGTGCACTTTTAAGCCCGACTCCAAGAACTTCGCTGACGCGGAAAAGCTCCTCATGGAATCGGCAATTGAAATCGAGGGAACAGTGAAGAAGGACGAGCGCGCCCCAGGCGGCTTTGAGATAGGCGCTGAATGCCTCAAAACAATACATCTTGCCGAACGCTTCCCCATAACCAAGGACCAGTCTCCGGAGTTCCTTCTTGATAACAGGCACCTTTGGGTGCGCAGCAGGCAGATGACTGAGATGATGAAGATAAAAGACACCCTTCTAGTCTCTGCGAGAGAGTGGTTCCACTCCCAGTCCTGGACAGAAGTCACGCCGCCGATACTCACATCAAACGCATGCGAAGGCGGCTCAACGCTTTTCGAAATAGATTATTTCGGGCAGAAAGGCTACCTTAGCCAATCAGCGCAGCTGTATCTTGAAGCGCTGATATTTTCCCTCGGAAAAGTGTACTCTATAACCCCGTCTTTCCGCGCCGAGAAAAGCAGGACACGGCGCCATCTGGCTGAGTACTGGCATCTCGAGGGAGAGTCGGCGTTTGCCGGAAACGATGACAACATGAAAACACAGGAACAACTAATCAGCCACATCTGCCAGCGCATAGCAGAAAAGCATTCTGCTGAGCTTAAAGAGCTCGGCCGTGACCCTGAAGACCTCCTTAGGATAAAGCCGCCTTTCAAACGGCTTGAGTATGATAGTGCGATAAAAATTCTCCAGAAAAAAGGCATCCAGATAGAATGGGGTGCTGACCTTGGGACAGAAGAGGAAAGGGAACTTACAGCTAACGAAAAAATACCAGTCTTTGTCACAAACTACCCCAAGCACATAAAGGCGTTCTACATGAGGGAAAACCCCAAGGACCCAAGGACTGTCCTGAACGCAGACCTTCTTGCTCCTGAAGGCTATGGTGAAATGGTAGGCGGAAGCGAGAGGGAGACTGACATCAAGAAGCTAATCGAGAGGCTGGAGAAAGAATCCATCCCGATAAAGAACTACGAATGGTACCTTGACCTGAGGAAGTTCGGAAGCGTCCAGCATTCTGGATTTGGCCTTGGCGTCGAACGCCTTATACGCTGGGTCTGCAAGCTTGAGCACATAAACGAGGCAGTTCCGTTCCCACGCACAATGAACAGGATTTATCCATAGCCGGCTTCAATTTCATTTCAACCGTGGCGCTTCCTCACGCAAAGACTTACAAATATTGTAAATGCAGCAGGTTTCCAAAAGGTAACCTTTTTATTCGGGTTTGTGCTTAGTGGTCTTATGGCAGGCAACAAATTCGTTCCAATCATTGGCGCAGTCCTCGCCGTTTTGCTTTTTGCGTTCATCGCATTCAAGGACATAAATCTCGGGTTTCTGAAGGGAGATGCGCTTCCAACACAACCAGACATGGAAATCTTCATGTATGGCATAGTTGCAATAGGCGCATGGCTAGTCTACTTCTCTATAAATAAAGTGGTTGGTCCATATGGAGGGAAGATCGGGGAAGGGTTCACTCTCATGACTGCAGGAATCATCCTTTTCATGGGAGTGACTGTGCTTGACATAACAATCCATAAGTTCGGAGTCGCTTTCAACCACCTCACGCACTTTCTCTGGCATTTCACTGAGTTCGCGGCTATAATCTTCTTCGCCCTTGGGATGAAGAAACTCTCAGAGCTGGCCTCCAAGTAGGCCGTTTTTTCCCGTTCTAGCGCCAGCTATAAAGGTTATGCGGCTAATTGTTTATCATGTTCACTTCAAAGGAGAAGAAATTCATCCAATCGCGTGACATCTGCCGTTTGGCAACGTGCTCCGGAAACAAGCCTCACTGCGTTCCCGTGGGTTATGTCTTCTCCGACGGCTCGTTTTACATACCAACGGCCAAGAAAACGAAGAAAGTGAAGGACATCGAGAAAAACCCCGAAGTGTGCATTGTCATAGATGACGACAAGGCTGCAGGCATTATGATAAAGGGAAAGGCCGAGATAACTGACGCCGGAAAGGCCTCGCCTCTTCGTAAATCGATGGAGAACCTTGGGTGGACGATTGGGGGATTCAAAAACACATTTCTAATAGTCATAAAACCGAAGAAGAAGGTAAGCTGGAAGCTGGATATTTAAGATTTGATGCAGAACGATACTCATGATTAAAGCCGTTCTTTTCGACCTTGACAACACTCTTGTTGACTTCATGGGAATGAAGCGCATCTGCTCCGAAGCCGCTGTCGATGCCATGATACGCTCCGGGCTTCAAATGGAGAAGAAAAAGGCAGTCAGCTTGCTGTTCGCCCTTTACAAAAAGCACGGCCTCGAGTACAACCACATTTTTGAGGACTTCGTCAAATCCCTCAAAGGGAAGACGGATTACCGCCTTGTCGCTGACGGGATAATTGCCTACAGGAAGCAGCAGAACGCGTACATGAAACCGTATCCTGAGGTCATCCCGACACTGATAAAACTCAAGGAACGCGGGCTGAAGCTGGGCATCGTTTCTGACGCACCGGCAATAAAGGGCTGGATGAGGCTCACTGAAACAGGCATTGTTGATTTCTTCGACACTATTGTGACTTTTGACGACACAGGAGAAAGGAAGCCTTCAAAGAAGCCGTTCTTGCTAGCGCTTTCAAAGCTTGGCGTAAAACCGCACGAAGCGCTTTTCGTGGGAGATTGGCCAGAGCGCGACATGGGCGGGGCACACTCTGTCGGGATGAAGACCGCTTTTGCTGTCTACGGGAGCGAACATCGGGGAAAGGGTGCAAAGGCTGACTTTTAC
>JACRMZ010000049.1 GCA_016219455.1 Candidatus Aenigmatarchaeota archaeon | reverse complement strand
GGAAAGGATTATTTTTTCTGCCCCAAGGGCGCGGGCAGCCAAGCCGACGTGAGTAGTCGTCCTGTCGTCTCTCCCGACACGGTGGGACAAGCGCAGAATTGCAATCATAATCGAGTTTGCAAAGAATACGATTTAAGCGTTAGCTGCGAAGGATTCTCGTGGACCCGATAAGGTATTTCACGATTCTCGGAAAGGACATAGTACTCTCGGCACGGCAGCCGCGGCAGGCTGCCCTCAAAGCCGCGTCAATGGGTCACACCAGCATAGAGCTTCGTGAGCGCGGGACAAAAAAGGTTCACGTTTACCACGGCGAGCGTGTCCGCGTCTCCATCCCCGAGGGGACGCCGTGGGGCGCCACGGAGGCATGGCGCCCGAAAGTGAAGAAAATAAAGATATACTACGCCGACAGGATACGGAGGCAAAAATGAAAGCATTCTTTTTTACAAGCAACCACCACAAGTTCGCTGAGATTTCTGACGTGCTTTCCAAATACGGGATAATCTTATCGCAGAAAAACATAGATTTTGACGAGCGCGGCGAGACCCCGGAGGAAGTCGTCCTTAACAAAGCAAAGGATGCTTATCGCCTCGTGAAAAAGCCTGTCGTCACCGAAGACACGGCCGTCTACTTTGACGCATACAGGGATTTCCCCGGGCTTTACGCAAAGCGGACTTTCCGCTCGCTTGGTTTTTCCGGACTGCTAAAATTGCTCGATGGAAAAACGCGAAAAGCGCACTTCAAGACATCAATCTGTTCTGGTGACAAAGGAAAGTACAAGGTTTTTTCCGGCGTCTGGAAGGGGAAAATATCAAGGAAGATTTACTCGACAAAGGAAGTGATGGCTTATGAACGCATATTTGTTCCGGACGGCTATCGCATCCCCCTATGCCACTTTCCCCGAGAGCTCAAGAACCGCGTCTCCCACCGAGGGAGAGCGGCGGCAAAACTGGGACGATGGGTGAAGGAGCGACCCACAATTAAATAATCTTTTGCGCCTGTTTATGGGACAGTCAGAATTTATGGCTTCACAGCTAACGAAAATGTTGGCGCGCTTTCCTTAGGTCAGCAACAGTTTTGGCCCCCCTTATTTTTTCTAATGTCAAATACGTTTTTCCTTGGACAGGAGACGTGTTGCCCAGAGGAATGTGTGGGTTCAATTCATCTATTCTTGAGAAATGATATTTGGCAAGAGCTGATTTGCCTTCGTCCCTCTCCGTCTTTCCAACCTTGCATATATGCGTTATCGCAGATATTGGAGATGTTTGGTAAAGAGCTATGTGTTGGGCATCAGGCGGGCTATATTTGACGGGGCATTCGTAAAACCTTTTGCCGATTGCATCCAAAAAAGATCTGTGCCTTACAGAAACTAGCATAACTTCAATCTTCTTTATTGTTTCCATGTTACTCACATACCCTACCAAACATTTAACCGTTTGTTCCCGTCCTTCTACTAACATGTATAGAAAAAGGGTTTGGTGCCCCGTCTGGGATTTGAACCCAGGTCCGCGGCTCGAGAAGCCGCTATCCTTGACCGGTATAGACGAACGGGGCTTTAAAAGTTGTTCTGTTGCCTAGTATAAATCCGTTTTGATAGTGTTTGTGCGTTGCCAGGGCTTCTGCCAGTTTTGGCGGCACGGCGTTGCCAACCATTTTGTATCCATCGGCAACGTTTTCATAATGGAAAATAAACGTGTCTGGGAATGTCTGTATCCTTGCGCATTCCCTTACTGAAAGCCTCCTGTAAAGATGTTCTTTGCCTTCCACAAAAATCCTCCTATTCTTCTCTATGAATTTCATTTTTGGCGCTTGTGGATGCATTGGGGCGTGCCTCCCGCCAGCTTGGATTGTGAAGGATGGTTCATCCCATGAGCGGACACGGTTCCTAGACATATAAATTGTCGAGAAAGTGCCAGTCATATACTCATGGTTTGGGATTTTCAATGAATCTGCGTTAGTCTTGTTGAATTGCTTTGCGGGGGTAGCATTGTCTTTCAGGTCCCATATGCGGTTTTTCAGTGTCAGCCCCCTTAATGTTGGCTTCGGAAACTCAAAGTCTGCCGCCAAATCTTCCCGGAATCCAACATAAAAGACACGTTTGCGTTCCTGCGGGACAGCGTAGTCATTTGCATTTAGGATTTCAGGGAAAGATACATTGTAACCGGCCTCCCTAAAGGAATTGAGTATGTTTTCAATTGCTTGATTATGCCTAGAATGGAGCATTCCAGGCACATTTTCCGCCAAGAAGAAGAGGGGTTGTTTGTCTTGTAGAATCCGCACAAATTCGAAAAAGAGCTTCCCTCTGTCATCATTTATGCCACGCATTTCCCCTGCCTCACTCCAGCTTTGGCAAGGGGGACCACCAATTATGCCAATTGCGCCATCCGGGATTTCATTTGAAGGTATGTTAGTTATGCTTCTCTTATCTAGTTGGGTTTCAGGGAAATTTGATTGGAATGTAGACCAAATGGATGGGTCATATTCATTTGCCCAAACAACGTCAAATCCAGCGTTCTTAAAGCCTAAATCCAGTCCACCGGCGCCGGAAAATAGCGATATGACTTTCATGTTACCACTTGCAACTTATTAGTTTAGCCTTTATTTCTGACATGGTATTGTTGGGATTCGTAATCATTATGTTTTCAACTTTAATTGTTTTGCATTTCTCCAGCTTATCAATAGAGCTTTTGGTGTAAGAGTTGTATTTTTCTTCTGTTATGACAGAAAAAAGCGAGAATTTGCACGATTTGTCAATTTTTATGAACTTCTCAAAAACGGCTTTTGGATGTGCGATTATCCACATTCCACGGACACGCAACTTTGTGATTTTCAAAGGATCAACGTAATTGAATCTTCCAAGCTCATTGGTGTCTGCCGCTTCCGTATCTTCCAAAAGGTCCTCTAAAGCCCGTTTAACTGGAGTTGCCGCATCCTCGTATGTTTTATTGTTTGCAGCATAGCACTTCCCGTGGATAATAAACAAACCTTTTAGCATATCTGAGCCCTTAGGTACTGTGCCCATAATGTAGAAAACATCTTTTTTGTCCCAGTCTTCTGCAGTTTTGCATGCTTCGCTTATTCGTGTATCTGACCGAAGCAGAAGATCCTTGGGCGGGAACTGTTCAGTTGTATTTCTCCGTAGCCTTCTAGCTTTTTTACCTCAAATGCATCTCCCCCCTTCAGCATGAAGTCTGGCGGAGCGGAATCGCTTCCAGAATAAGAAAAGTGTAATCTGTGGATTTCCGTTTTTCTTTCCAGCGTCGCGGAAAATGAATTGCAAAAAGCATCCTTGGAGTATGCTTCTAGTGGTTTTCCAACTGCCAATATCCTGCGTGACTCATCTGATGGATATCTAGATAAATTAACCTCTTTTCCAATAGCAATGTTGTTAATTGCTTCAAGAACATTGGATACCATGCACTAATAATTGCATAGTATTGATTTAAGTGGTTTATGGATAGGATATCAAGAGAAAGCCGCTCTAGGGTTATGTCAGCGATAAAGAGTAAAAATACCCTACCAGAGAAGATTCTAAGCAATAACCTGAAAAAAGCGGGTTTTCCGCATAGGATGCATTATGGAAAGCACAAAATTGACATCGCTTTCCCAAAAAAGAAGGTCGCCATTTTTGTTGATGGTTGTTTTTGGCATCAGTGCCCATGGCATTCCCACTTACCAAAAAGCAACAAAAGATATTGGGTACCTAAGCTCAAGAGGAATGTTGAGAGGGACAAAAGGAAAAACAATGCTATCAAAAAGGAGGGGTGGAAAGTCGTGAGAGTATGGGAGCATTCGCTGAAAAATATGCCAAAGGTAATTGAAAGGATTTCTAAAGAGCTAAAGTAACTATCACGGATACAATACAATCTTCCCGGCTTTTCCAGAAGTTGAAAGTTCAATCGCTTTCTCAAACTCTTCCAGCCGGAGCTTATGGGTTATGACAGGAGTTATATCAAGTTTCCCTTTCAGGAGCGAAGCCATCGTTTCCCACGTTTCCCAGATACGGCGGCCCCATATGCCATTTATGTGCGCTTCCTTGAGAACGACGTCTTTTGCCCACTCTAACGTGACTGGTTTGGTGGGAAGTCCAAGCAGCGTGGCGCGCCCGCCCCTCCTTAATGTCCTAAAGCCCTGCTGGAGCGCCGCTTCAGCGCCTGCCATATCGAGGAAAACGTCCGCTCCCTGAGGCGCTTCTTCCGTTATGCGTTTTTCAACGTCCTCATCGAACCGGTTTATCAAAACGTCAGCGCCCATCTTTTTTGCTATGTTCAGCTGGAATTTGTTGTCGCCGACAACGATTATTTTTTTCGCTCCCGCCGCTTTCGCAACGCCTGTTGAAAACAGGCCAGTCGGGCCCATTCCGAAAATGGTGAATGTCTGGTTCTTTGCCTCGCCGGAAAAAACAGTGTAAACAGAGTTCCCCAAAGACTCTTGCAACGTCGCTATCTCGGGTTTCATGCCCTTGGGGTTTTTCCATGCGTTTTGTTCCGGGACGGAAACGAACTCGGCAAAGCCCCCGTCAACATCGATTCCAAAAAGCTTCATTTTGTCGCAGACATGCTTGTTCCCTAGTTTGCACTGGAAGCATGAATTGCACCATATATGGGACTCGGCTGAAATGAAATTGCCCTTTGCCAGTGTTTTCACATCTTTCCCAATCTCAACGACATCGCCGCAGAATTCGTGCCCCAGTGTGCGAGGAGTCTTTATCCGTGACGACCACGGCTCGTGCCATTTGTAGATATGGACGTCCGTCCCGCAGAGCGAGGCTGCGCGGACGCGGACTAGAACATCGTTCCTGCCGATTTTCGGCGTTTCCGCTTCGGAAATCTTAAGGCCCTCCGAAGGCGTCATCTTCCTCAGTGCTTTCACAAATAACCATCCTTAGCAAGGCTTTAATGCTTTGGGACGCTAATCCGTTTGTGGTTAAATGAGCAAAAGGCTGGATTTCCTGAGGGAAGAGATAAGCGGGATGAAAAAAAGCGGGCTTTACAACGAGATTTCCGTTCTCGAGAGCAAGCAGGGGCCACGCGTCCGCATAAAGGGAAAGGAAGTGATAAATCTCGCTTCCAATAATTACCTCGGTTTTGCCAACCACCCGAACCTTGTTTCTGCTGCGCGGCGCGCTCTTGACGAATGGGGATATGGCTCCGGCGCTGTCAGGCAGATATGCGGCACAATGGAAATACACGAGCAGCTCGAAAGGGAGATATCAAAATTCAAGGACGAAGAAGCGTGTCAGGTTTTTGTTTCAGGCATCGCTGCAAACATGGGCACAATACAGGCGCTCATGGGTGAAGGCGATGTAATTCTCAGCGACGAGCTTAACCACGGCAGCATCATAGACGGGATCCGTTTGACAAAAGCGGAAAAAAAAGTATACAAGCATCTTGATATGGCAGACCTTGAGAAAATCCTGAGGGAGACTAAAAGCGCAAGAAGGCGATTGATAGTCACGGACGGAGTATTCAGCATGGACGGGGATTACTGCCCGCTTGACTCTATTGTAGAACTGGCGGAAAAGCATGATGCGCTTGTTATGGTTGACGATGCTCACGGCGACGGTGTTTTAGGCAAGGACGGGCGCGGGACTGCCGACCACTTTGGCGTTGCCGGAAGAGTCGACGTCGATATGGGAACGCTTTCCAAGGCCTTTGGCAGTTTGGGAGGGTTTGTCGCCGGAGACAGCGTACTCATAGATTTCCTCCATCAGAGGGCAAGAAGCTGGTTGTTCACCACATCGCATCCGCCTTCTGTGGCAGCAGCAAGCATTGCCGCAATCCAGACAGTCCAAAAGGAAAAGCATCATCTTAAAAACCTCTGGGACAATGCAAAGTTCCTCAAGAACGGATTTGATGGATTAGGGTTCAACACTGGCCAAAGCAAGACGCCCATAACACCAGTCATCGTAGGCGAGAGCGCCGTTGCGCAAGAGCTATCAAGAGAACTATTCAAAGAAGGCGTATTCGCAAAGCCCATTGTCTATCCGCTCGTCGCAAAGGACAAAGCAAGAATACGGACAATTGTGACTGCTGCCCACAAAAAAGAAGACCTCGACAAAGTCCTCTCGGCGTTTGAGAAGTGCGGGCGGAAAGAAACTTAAGATAATCTAAACCCGCTCTTTGAGAATCCCGCTCATTTTTTTTTATTTGTTAAAAAGCCGTTTTCCATCTTTAAGGTATTTTCGCATCCCGTTGATATGCATTGTCTGGCCGCCGTCCACGACTATTCCCTGGCCAGTCATCCACCTTGTTGTTATAATAGAAAAGCACGCATCGGCGATGTCATCAGGCTTCCCAAATCTCCTCAGCGGTATTTTTCTCAGTTCGTTTTTCAGTTCTTTTGGGTCCTCAACGCCCTTGGGGACCCATCCCCAGATGCCGACATTGACTGTAATGCCACGTTTGGCAAGGGCCTTGGCATATTTCTTCGCAAGCTCTATCAGGTATGCTTTTGGTATGGAGTAGTATTTCCCGTGGCGATATTGTTTTCCCTCCATAGCGGTTGTTGATGAAATGACAAGTATGCTCCCGCCGTTTTTCATCAGTGGCTCAAGGGATTCTATGCAATCCCTTGTCCCAACATAGGCGATTTCATATGGGAGGTGCTTTTCGGCTTCAACAAGCTTTTTGTCCGCCCCATCCCACAGCCCGTTTTTGAAGACAAGGTCCTGGAAGCAAACGATGAAATCAATTTTCCCGAACTCTTTTGATACGCGCTTTTTTGCCTGTTCATCAGAAGAGATTGCAATTATCTTTGACTTTAGCGAATGCTTCTCAAAAAACCTGGAGTTCCTTCCAACAATCCTCGCCGCGGCTTTGCGGTTGCTGTGGTAAGTGAACGCCACTGAGCAGCCAAGCGAGCAGAGCTTGTCTATTGTTGCGCTGCCAAGCTGGCCGCTGCCGCCGCCGACAAACGCAACCCGTCCGAGCAGGGGGAACGCCCGTTCCAAAAGCTCCTTGCTGGAGAATCCTCTAAGCCGGTTGCCCATGAGTTAAATTCGGCAAAGAAGCTTAAGTTACTTCCTGAAGTTGAGCTTCCGTGCTTTGAGGACTTCGTCAATCCTGTTGTGTATCGTGGACTCAGTCGTGCCTGCAAAGAGCAAGCCGATAGCGTTGTTGTCTTTGTCCAAGAGGAGGGATCCGGAATCGCCGCCTTTGGACATGTCGGAAGTGATTATCTGTTTCTTGAAAACCGCCTTTGTGCCAAAGCCGTAACCCACTTCAACAGTGGCGTTTATCGCCTTTATCGTTCCCGACGTCAGGCCAGTCGTCCTGCCGCTTTTCTTGACTTCAAGGCCGAGCGTTGGGGTACCAACGCCCTGGACATAGCCGATTTCCATTATCTCATAGTTGAGGTCTTTTGCATCTATAGGCTCTGCGAGCGCCATGTCAACATAATTCGAAACATCTTTCATAGCCTCTGGAACATCCTTGCCGTATTCGTCGTGCCACTTTTTCCAGTAAGGGTCCTGGTCCTTCTTCCATTTGAGCAGCTTCCTTTGCGTCTGCCTCCAGTGCTTGTCTGCCTTGTCAATCTCGTCGTTTATGTCGCGTATGTGTGAGTTCGCGCCGAACGACGTGCCGCGCTTGAAGTTTATTGGAACGTAGTCCTTCAGCTTTGCTATCACATCCTTATCAGCCTTCCCGCCGTCAACGCGGCCCTGCTGAAGGATATCATCGCCGATTTTGCAGTTGTTGGCGTTTGCCAGAACATGGTTGTTTGAAAGTATGAGGTCGCCTTTCTTGTCGGCGTATTCAACGACAGCGCCAAACGTCCCTGCCGTCACTTCGTAATGGCCGATGCTCACTCCAGGCTGCGCCGGCCGATAACGCGCTGTGCGGTCCGAAAACGCATACGGCGTTTCCATCTCCTCAGTCACGACTGGAATCCCTTCGATGTCCTGCGGTATCGCATCTTCAGAATCCTTGGAGACTTTCTTCTTGACAAAAACCTTTATGACGTAATTGCCATTTTCCTTGGCTATGCCGACTCCCACAACATTCTCCTTTCCCATGAGAAATGCTTCGTACTCTTCCTGAATCTCCTCAAGGTCTTCGAGGTCATATTTTGACATAGCCAAGCCTAGGAGGTGAAACAATCTTTATATGCTATTCGGTCTTCACGAAAAGTTCGCTTTGAAACCCGAGTCGATGGACACCCTCGAAGCGTTCCCGTTAAGGCCGATTGCGCCGTCAATCAGAGATACGGATCCCCGGAAGGACGTTATGCGTATCTTGCCGTCAAAGTCGGTTTTTGCAGTGCCGACAACAATGACTCCTTTGGCCTTCTTGTCTATCATGCCTGATGAAATGCCGGAAAAGGAAGCCTTTGGCGAAACCAGGGTACCGGAGATTTTAGACCGGGTGAAGACAACACTGCCAATTGAAAATGAGCCAGCAGAGCCATCGATGATGACAGTGCCGTTGCCGTAAATTGAGAACATCCCATCAAAACCGGAAATTGAAAGCGTTGATTTGTCATCCAGCGTTTTTACAGGCTTTGAATCCACTTCAATAGAGCTTGGATTCGTGTAGAATTCCAATGAAACGCTTTCTGAGCGGGACTGAAAGTCAATCTTGTCTGTGGATAGCACAGCGTCTATGGGAAGAGGAGCTGTAGCCTCCCCGAAGAGAACGCCACCTGCCGCCATGACGCCGCTCAGGTCTATCCTGACGTATTGAAATAGCGCCAGAAGGAGGAACAAAAGCAGCGGGAACGCCAGAACCCTCCTGTCAAATCTCATTAGAATAAGGTATATTTCCATTGCTTATAAAGTTAGGATTGTTGATACCCTTATTATGAGAGTCGCGGTAGTCGACAAGGAAACCTGCAACCCCAAGAAGTGCGGGGAAATATGCGAGAGGATGTGCCCCATAAACAGGAAGGGCGACCCATGCATAGTCATCGGGGAGAAGGCTTCAATTGTCGAAGACCTGTGCATAGGGTGCGGGATTTGCATCAACGTTTGCCCAGTTAACGCGATAAACATTGTCAACACACCGGAACAGCTAAAAGAATCCCCGATTCACAGGTACGGGATAAACGAGTTTGTGCTCTACAGGCTTCCAATACCAGTCAAAGGCGAAGTCGTGGGGTTGCTTGGCCAGAACGGCACTGGAAAAACAACGGCGCTGAAAATCCTTTCCGGAGAAGCCAAGCCGAATTTGGGCGAAGTGGGAAAGGACCAGAAGTGGGATGATGTGATAAAAATTTTCCGCGGCAGCGAACTCCAGGACTATCTGAGGAAGCTCGAGAAGCGGGAAGTCCGTGCGGTCTACAAGCCGCAGCACGTTGATAAAATCCCCCGTGCCTACAAAGGCAGCGTTTCTGCGTTCCTCAGCAAAATAGACGAAAGGAAAGCCATCCCAGAGCTGCTCAAGCGGCTTGATATAACCCATGTTGAAGGCAGGAAAATGGAGGAGCTCTCAGGCGGCGAGCTGCAGCGAGTCGCCATTGCGGCAAGCCTTTCAAAGGAAGGCGACATCTATTATATAGATGAGCCAACTTCGTTTCTTGATGTCAATCAACGCCTTAATGTCGCCAGATTGATACGCGAGTTTTCGGAAAGAAAAATGGTTCTCGTAGTTGAGCATGATTTGGCAGTCTTGGATTACATAGCTGATAGAGTCCACCTGCTTTATGGCGTTCCGGGCGTTTACGGAATCGTAAGCAAGCCCTATGGTACCAGGATAGGGATAAACACCTTCCTCGAAGGGTATGTGAAGGAGGATAATGTCCGTTTGAGGGACAAACCGATAAAATTCACCGTCTTTGCGCAGAGCGAAAAGTCCTCGAAGCAGTCCCCCATTATCGAATTCACTGACATCTCAAAAAAGCTCGGGGATTTCCGGCTTGAGGTTTCAGCCGGCCAGATAAACGGCAACGAGGTCCTGGGGATATTTGGCGCCAACGCCCTTGGGAAAACAACGTTTGCGAAAATACTTGCAGGCGCCGAAAAACCGGACAGCGGCGAGGTCTCAAGCAAGATAACAATCTCATACAAGGCCCAGTACATCTCCGCCTCCGGATACGTCAACGACATCCTTTCCTCAAGCGGCCAGAACATCTATTCCGAAGAATACCGCGCTGGCATAATCGTCCCGTTTGCGCTTGAACGGCTTTTGGAAAGGGATGTTAAGGAGCTCTCAGGCGGCGAGCTGCAGCGAGTAGCCATCGCGTTGTGCCTTTCAAGAAAAGCGGACTGCTACCTGCTTGACGAGCCGTCAGCGTACCTTGACGCTGAGCAACGGCTCATCCTTGCGAAAACCATACGGTCATTTTCGGAAACGGGAAAGTCTGTGATTGTTATTGACCACGACATCCTTTTCCTTGATTATATTGCCGACCGCGGTATGGTTTTTGTCGGCACGCCTGGAAAGGTGGGGACAGCGCTTGCCCCGACACATCTCAGGGAATCGTTCAACCGTTTCCTCAAAGGTTTGGGGATAACCTTCAGGCGCGACCCTCACAGCGGAAGGCCGAGAGCGAATAAGAAAGACAGCCAGAAGGACAGGGAACAAAAGGCAGCTAACGAATATTATTACACCGCGCTTGAAGAGTGATTTATAAGTGTGGAGTATTTCACTACCTTTTTGTAGCTATTTAGTATAAATACTTAAACTCCATATTACTCTCGAAAGCGTATGATAAAGAAAACAAAAAGGAGCTATGATGAGCCTGAGCTTAGTGTCACTGACATACTTCGCGACAACGAGCTTGACATACTCCCCGAGCTTTTGGGTGAGGGGTATTACATAATAGAGAAAATAAGCATCGATAAGGATGTTTTGATGGTATGCGACGGAAGGGAGTATTTTTCCAACGTTACGCTGACTTATGCTCCCCTGAAAACATTCACCTCAAAGCCTTTCGATAACGGGGTTTTCAAGGCGTTTGAGAAGCCTGATATCCTGAAAAAAGACCTTGAGATAAAGGTAAAGACGAAAAGGGACCACTCATATTTCTACGATGTCGAAGTGCGCGAGGCGCTAGAGATTTAAATACGTTAAAGTCGATGAAAAAGCATGTTCAAATGGATCTTCGGCTCGCTGAATCCAAGATGCATGCAGTGCGAAAAGCCGCTCAAGGAAAACTGGGTAGAGGCGTTTGGGGAAACATTCTGCAGCAAAGACTGCTCTTCCAAGTTTGGCGAAACGGACGAGTTTGCGAGGGGTTTCAAGGACCGCGCTAAAGCCGTTCTGGAATTCAGGAAGAAAGCGGGAATAAACAAGCCTGGCGCAATACCGCAGACACGGGAAGGCGAGGGCGGCGACACTGCAAAGTAATCGATAATTAATAACTCAGGTTACCCGTTATGGCAAAAATTGCAGTCATCTCTGATACGCATTTTGGATTTGCCTCCGGGACTGAAAGGGAAAACGATTGCTACGACGCGGCAGAAGAGGCATTTGCGAAGGCAGTCGATGC
>JACRMZ010000048.1 GCA_016219455.1 Candidatus Aenigmatarchaeota archaeon | reverse complement strand
CGTTATTGTCGAAAAATCGTTCCTCCATTACTCTGGTGATGCATCGAAACTTGTTTCTGAAGCGCTTTTATGGAATCGCGAAAACTCAAATCCGGAATCCCATGCAAATACAACTTCCCAAAAAATCGCCTTCAAGCCAAGCGGGGAAAAAATAACCGAAGAACGGTTCCCGCCATGCATCAAAAACATCCTCAGCGGCCTGCGCGATGGAAAAAAGCGCAGCCTTTTTGTTTTGATAAACTACCTTAGAAGCGTCAATTGGGAATTACCTGAAATGGAAAAAAGAATCTTTGAATGGAACGCAAAAAATTCCCCGTCACTGCCCCAAACTTATGTGCGGGGGCAATTGACATATGCTGCAAGGAGCAAACCGTTCCTGCCGCCAAATTGCGGGAAAATAAAGGGGTTTGAATTCGGCATATGCACACCTGACCAGCGGTGTGCAATGATAAAAAACCCGGCAAACTATTCGTCCGCTGACAAAACACAGTCTGCCCCAAAGCCCCCTCCTGAGAAAAAGGCACGAAGGAAGCGCGTAATGGAGAGGGACTAGCGGTATTTAAAACTCAGTCCAGAATTCTTCTCCGTGGAAGGGATGCTCATAAGCTTCGAGGCCCTGAGGGAGTTCAGGCGCAAGGAGAAGGAAGACAAGGGGCTCACACGGCTCCCACCGGAATTTTACCCCATATGCTCCGCATCGATAAAGAAAATGTCTGACTTGGCAAAGGATCATAATTCGATAATTGAAACTGGCAATATGCGAAAGGCCCTTGAGGATATTTTCGAGCTCCGGGAAATGAAGATAATACAGATGGCTCTCCACTCTGCCCGCGGCGCGGCGGCCCCTAAGAATCTTCTTCCAGAAGAGAAGGAATTCTTTGACAGGGCGTTGGATAACATTTTAAGCCTTAGGAAGGGCCTTCTAAAGGATGTGATAGAAGGCCGCGTGGAATACAGGCCGCCGGAAATAAAGCATGACAATGAAACAAAGCACGGAAAAACCGAGACTTACCCGATGGCAACAGAAAACCAACATGCACCCAAACCTGAAATAAAAACGGTTGAACATCCACCACAAGCGCTGAAAGCTGAACCGCCAAAGAACTTTGAATCGTCAGCTGTGAATATTAACAACGAGGCCCGTGAAAAGAGGCATGAGAAAACCACAATGGAAAGCCTCATTGTAAAGCATGAAGACCCCAAAAGGCTGAAAATCATGTTCCTGCGTCCGCTTCCGGCATTTATGGGGACAGACGAGCTTCCATACGGCCCGGTAAATGAGGGCGATTCATTGGAACTGCCAAGAGACGTCGCCGAGTTTCTGATAGCCAAAGGGGCTGCAAAGAAGGCATAATCCACTCAAAGCTTATATTTTCCTCGGAAAACTTAGTTTTGAAGAGGTGGTTTTATGGCAAACATTGGGGAACATGCTCCGGATTTTTCGGGAAAGCTGACAAACGGCAACGATGTCAAGGACTTCCGGTTATCGGAGCATCTGGGAAAGGAAAACGTTGTTCTGGCATTCATATTCGGATGCTTTACAGGGGTATGCACCACTGAAATGTGCGCTTTCCGTGATTCCCTGGAGGAATTCGGCAACCTCAAGGCAAAGGTCTATGGCATCAGCGTCGATACGCCCTACACTCAAAACGCTTTCATAAAGGCAAATTCTCTGGCAACAGAGATGGTAAGCGATTTCAACAAGGAAGGAATAAAGGCGTTTGGCGTCGTGCACGAGGAGATAAACGGCCTTAGAGGGATGCCGAAGAGGAGCGTTTTCATAATCGGAAAGGACAGGAAAGTAAAATATAAATGGGTCACAGACGTCCCAAAAAATCCCCCCAACTTCGATGAGATCAAATCAGAACTAAAGAAGCTTCACTGAACCCGTTTGCATGAACTCTGTCACATACTCGTCTCGTTCCTCGCACTCCCTGCAAAGTATGTGAGAGTTCCGCGGCATCTTGCCTAGGCTTTTTTCGTTTTTCCTCATGTCGAGGTCGTGTTCCGGCTTGTCCATCCAGCGCGTCTCTGCGTAATACCTTATGCAGCACGGTTCTATGGAACAATCCTCAAACTCAAAATACGTTCCGTTCGCATCATCTAAGTCTGCGTAAAACGCCATGTCCATCGGCGTAACTGCATCGGAGACTTTCCTCCCTTTGATTGAAATGCAATAACCGACCAAGGCACGTTCTCCATCATTGTATGTATAGTAGAATGGCGACTTTGAAATGATGTTCTCAAGGCCCCACTTTTTTTCCACTGTTTCGTATACACGAGGATTGACATCGGCGCCTGGCTTCTTCCCCTTTAGTACCAAGTCAACCAAATCCTCGTTCAACTCCTCGAACCACCCCATGAGCGGTTAATGCCGGTAAATGTATAAAACGAATAACGCGTTGAAAAATAACTAAACGTAATAATTACGGATTTCTGCATACGAGCAACGCTATTTGATAGTTTTCTGAATATGAAATTTCTGTCTGGGTCGCCATTCAATGGGAAACACGTTCCTTTCCATCACAATCCCTCGATAAACTCCCGCTGTTCTCTCAACGCCTTGCTCTTGATTGCATAGTCCTTTTCCCACTGCTCCCTAAGGTCATCCGGCGCTCCTGCTATCCTTCTCTTGGCTATCTGGCTGTAGGAATTCTCGCATCTCATGGCAGTGTCGTAGAAAAGCCTAAAAGCGTCTTTCATACCCTCCCTCTTCGCAAGTTTCGCAGAAATCAAGATGGAGCAGGCATTGTTGAAATAAGCTTTTTCCATTATGCTCTCGTACCTCTCCTTGGGAAGCTCTATGCCAACAAAGTCGGCCTTCCGTTCGGCATCAAGGATGTAATTATGGGCCCACTCCGAGCTTCCGCGGACTGCCATGCTCATAGCAGCCCTCAGGGAGTTCTCTATCGGCTCTATATTGGCAATATTCTTACTTTCCATAGCCAGTCTCGCCTCTTACCGCCTTTGCTGCCCTAGAATCGAAATAAAGGTAAAGTTTCTTCTGCATGTTGAACTCCTCAAGATGCTCCTTCTGCCTACCTTCAATGTTATATGAAACATCAATCTTGTTTGGAGCCCCGTCACTGACATGAGTTTCCGCGCTTCCCATGAACTCCATGTAGTGGTCCGTCGACGTGACGTAGCCGGAAAACGCGTCTAGAAGCTGCTCATCCTCAGGAGCAAAACGCTCCGACGCCGAAATAGCGTCAGAAACTGCCTTCATATCCCCGCCGATTTCCTTATCTATCTCCTTTGCGTACTTCTGCGCCAGCGGGGCGCAATATTCGGCGGATTTGTGGAGGCCTGAACCTGCAAACTCCTTGGCAAAACTTATCATGGCTTTCATCCCGTTAGCATAGCCTTTGGAAACTATCCCTTCAACCATATGCGGGTCTATCTCCAATCCAGCATAGTCGGCAGTTGCTCCTGCAAACCTGATGTAAGTCTTCACTCCTTCCATGTGGCCGGTTTTCTCGGCAATGTTCCTCGCCTTCCTCAGGCATTCGTCTATCGTTTCCGTCGGCTCTCTCATATCCTTTTCATCTTCTCCGCCCTGAACTTTATTATCGCAACGTCGCTTTCTGGCATGCCCATTTTCTCAGCGTACTCCAACGCCTTGTATACATGGACGTCCTTTTCTCCAGAACCATACGCTTTTTTCAGCTCCTCTTCTATGCCTGAGAGGTAAACACCTTCCATAAAACGCGTTATCTTCTTCTCAACAAGCCGTTTCTCGGCGTTTGATAATTCATTGGACGTTGCCCTAAACTTATCCATTTCGTTCTCTATCTCCTCGACTGGCCTTCCCTCTAACTTGTGCCACTTCCTAAACGCGTTGTCAGTGGAAAAGGCGATTGAAGAATACACTATGCCATCTGCCTTCTGAGAATCAAACGGGAGATCAGCATCGTAAGCCGTTCTTTTGGCATATTCAACCCTATTCCTAGTTTCGCCAATGTTCCCGTTCTTAGCGGCGCAAAGCGCGCCTTTTAAGTGTGATTCTACTCTGGTCATGTTGGCAATGTCAAGAAACATTTGTTTTGCTGACTCCACATGCTCCCTTTGCTCTACTGTGCAGGCGAACTCTGACGCCTTGCTGCAGACCTTGTTCAACGGCCCAACGAGGCCGTTCCTCGCGTAATTCATCGCTTCCTTTGAGAGCTTCGCAAAGTATTTTGCTTCTCCTTTTTCCATATCAATCAAAGCTTTACGACCTGCAATGACCTTCCCGACGTAGTCTCGTCAGTGAATATCGATGTTTTCTTGTTCCACTTCTTTGTCGCGCTCCCTGACAGTGTGTTGTTCGCCTTCCTTAATGTTGCCGCATTTACCATATTATCACATCTTCCATGCGTACTTTTTTTGGGAATCATACGTGGTCTCTGCATAAAGTTTAATTATCTTATCCACTGCCTTTTCAATTCCCTTTCCTATCTTTGTCCTATACCCAATTTCCTCTTTCTCATTGTCCAATCAATTCACCTCACTATGCTTTCAGCCTTCTGCTGGAATACGACCGGCCGTCAAATATCCTTCCCATGTACGAAACGACCATCAATGCCAATATGAACGCGATGTTTGCTTCCATTACATCATCACCGCGCAAGCGAGGCTGACGCTGTCCTCTCGCTTCTTTTCCTGCTGATTTGCCTGTGCTATCGAACTTAACGGTATCCAAACCATCTTCTCCACCTCCCTTTTAGATAACTACTATTTAGTAGTGAAAGAATAAATAGGTTGGCAGTTTATTTTAACGTTATGTTATTTTTTAAGAGGATATTTCACTGACGTTATTTTGGGGATTTTCCCTGTAACCTTTATAACCTTTAACGATGCGTATACATTCTTACGTGATTGAATGAACATTACAAAAGAGACCAAAAAATACTGCCCTTTCTGCAAAAAGCATACAAAGCACACAGTTAAGCGGGAAAAAGTT
>JACRMZ010000047.1 GCA_016219455.1 Candidatus Aenigmatarchaeota archaeon | reverse complement strand
CGTTATGCTCCATCTTGTCGGCACCAGCCTCTTATCCGTTTTCCCCAGCAGCCCTGAAGATAGCAGCGTCGTTATCTTGTAGACATCCTGGCCTTTTGAGTAAAGATAGGAAGAAGACTCCGATGCCTTCCAGTCGTCGGAGACGGCTTTCTCAATTTCCATTGGGACATGGACGTTTTCAGCAACACGCACCTTCTCCAGGATTCCGGAAGGCCCCATGGGCTGGAAAACTTCTGAAAAGATCACCCTCATCGTGGGTTTTTTCCTGAAAATTATTTCTGTGTCAGCCGGCCTCGAAGCCATTGCCAGCTCATGGATCCCAGAAACGTTTTTGCTCCTTGAATATACATTTTCTTTTCCTTTCCCGCGGACCATGGAGCTCCGCATCCTTATCAGATTGCCGTAATCCTTCCCAAACCATTTTGACGGGTCGTCCATTTCAGCTGCATTCTCCTTGCTGTCCGTCAGCGCCCCGACAGGCCCTGCGTATACATTGGGCCAGCCTATTTTTCCGACAAAGATGCCTGGAACGGGGCCAAAAAACTCTTTGCTGACTTTTTGCTCTATATTGGCATTTGCATCAAGCATTTCGAGCTTGGGGCATTTTTCCAGCCCGCACAAAAGACGCGAAGCCTTGCAGACGACGCACAGCTCGGCCTTGATGTTCACAAAGAGTATTGCCAATTAAAATTAATATGCGTCATATCTTGATTTCTATGACTAGCTCATCATTCCCGAAAGTCTGGTTGACTATCTTTGCGCCTCTTGGAACCGGAAAAATCGTGAAGTATGCCTTGTTCTCAGCATATGCTCGCACCTCGACAGATTCTTCTAGGGCCCGGACGTCAACGTCCCTCAGGTCCTTGACTCCGTGGAGTTTGACTGAGAAAATCAGCCTGCTCCCTATTCTCTTTACCTCGTATTTTGGCTCCTCTGTTATCTCCGGGACCTTCCTTTTTGACGGCTCTTTTTCTATGGCTTTTTTTGGCACCCCTGACCCTCTCAATATTTCATCTTCCTTGCCTTTGTAATCGCCAAACGTCCGCACTTCAACCTTGGGCTCCTTGCCGCCAGAGGACACTATGCTTATGCTGAAGCCTGATCCCTTTGGCCCCTCAGTCATTGCCTTCTTCATGTCCCCCATCATCCTTTTCCTCATCCTGTCCATCTCCCTGTCTATGTCTGAGAAATCGAATGACGGGAACGCAAGGAACGAGTCCATGCTCCTCATCCTGAGACCGCAGCTGGGGCAATATGACCATTTCCTGTCGACATCAGCGGAACAGTTGGGGCATCTCATAGCTATCGATACGGACGCTGAAAAATAAATATCTTTACCTTCTCACCTGCCCTCCTACGGACAGTTTCCCATACTCGCCGTCGTAGCCCGGTGTTATGGAAACGTCACCGTTTCTCACGGACATGAGGGCCTTGTGGACGCGTTTTTCAAGGACATCCTTGAGTTCCTCTTCTCCGGCGTTGAAAAGAACGTTGAACTCCGAGCCGAATGCATGTATGGCCTTTTCATACTCTTCCCACACTGCTTTTCCGTGGGGGCCTGAATTGAACGCAAATGAGATTATTTCCTGAAGGGGGATTGCATGCAAAGCGCGTTGAGTGGTTACCGGCGTTTCCCTATCGGCAAGCTCCAGTATCCTGTTTAGGACGCCAAGTGTCAGGGCGCCACCACAACGGGGGCATTTTCCGTCCTTTGGCGTTTTGCTTGGGTGCGAAGAAAACCTGCAGTTGCGATGGCCATCATAATGGTACTTGCCTTCCTGCGGATAGAACTCCACTGTATTGTTTATGTTTTTCCCTTTCATTGCGCCCACTATTCCCTCAAAGCTGAAGTCGGATTCTATGTTGGTAGCCTCCCTCCCTATCCTCAGCGGCCAGTGGGAATGCGAGTCGGAGAATGAGACTATTGAATATTTATCCAAACCTGAAATCAATGAGCATATTTGCGGGTCGGCTGAAAGCCCGTTTTCGAGTGCGAATATGTGCTTCGCCATATCCTGAAAACAATCCTTGATGGAATCAAAACCGCTCTTGCTGCCAAAAACTGAGAACCACGGCGTCCAGATATGCGCCGGTATCACCTCTATTGTCCTGTCGATATTTTTCAGCGCCTCAATGAGCTGGGATGAACTCATTTTCAATATCGGCCTCCCGTCTGATGAAAGTTTTCCGTACTTCTCCAACTCGCTGTTCATTGCATCGAGTATTTCAAAATTCCTCACAAGCACCAAATTATGCACTCTTCTTGACTGCCCGTCCTGCTGGTATATGTTTGAGACTTCGCCTGAAAGGAAGAAATGGAATCCTGTCTTTGAGACTAGCAAACCGTCCCTTTCATCAAGGGACTTTAGCTCTTTGACCCACGTTGGATGCGTTATGTCGCCTGTTGCAAGGACGTCTATCCCCTTCATCCTTGCATGAGACTCAAGGTTCTGGAGATTGATATCGCCGGAACATGCCCTAGAGAACCGCGAATGCATGTGCAAGTCGATGAACACAGACACTATTGTTTTTCCATGCTTATAGTCTTGATTTTTTCATACCCTTTCTTTGCCTTTTCACGGAGTTTTCTGTTGTAAAGCCATGATGCAGGATGGTACAACGGGAGAAACGCACTCCCATCTTTTTCCATCACGTGTCCGTTCACATCCCCTATGCTGTGCTTCCCTATTATTGAATTCAAAGGGACGTTCCCTAGTGTGCATATCAAAGCCGGCTTTATTGATGATAGTTGCGCGGCGAGATGCTGCCTGCACGCTTCTATCTCATTTGCGCTTGGCTTCCTGTTGTCAGGCGGGCGGCACTTAACTGTGTTTGTTATGAAGACCTCTTCCCTCCTGATCCCAACCTCATCGAGCATTTTTGTCAGCTCCCTGCCTGACATCCCAACGAACGGCCTTCCCTGCTCATCTTCGTCCCTTCCCGGCGCTTCGCCGACTATGACTATTCTCGCGTCATGCGGTCCGTCTCCAAAAACCGCGTTCTTCCTTGATTTTGAAAGGGGGCAATTGGTGCACGGTGGAGGTCGCCGGTTCAAATCCGGCCCGACCCACCACTAAGCCCTTGTCTTTAAGCCCCCTTAAAGGTCGCACAATGAAAAGCGCTTGCGGAAACCAAGGTCACCACAATAACCATGTGAAAGAGCCAATCAAAAGACTTGACTAAAAGAAGTCAAAAGTTTGATCAAAGAAACGTTGACTAATGACGAAACAACCAACCCTAAAAGACAGATGTTAACTATAATTCGCTGAAATGATATGACGCTCTATAAGAAGGAATGCTGCTATCCGCTGATATTTTTTCCGTTGCTTCTATAAGAATAAAGTCAAACGCGGTCGAGTATTCAGGGAAGGCTGTTTTAATGTATGAAGCTAGCTCCTTAGATTCTTTTTCTATCTGTGGGACATTGCTTACACTTTCAGTAATATAATTTATTGACAAACCAGTTTCATTGTGGATTACCGTTGGACCCACACGATATACAGTAAACACATCTCCAGTTGAAGTAGTCCACTTTTCCTCAACGTTCTGTGACAAGTTACTTACAGTTACAGCGTCCATTTTGCCCTTGACTTCTCTAACATACTGCGTAGAAACAAGTTGATTGTTTGGCAAAAACTGTAATCCAATGGAATAATATAAAAAGGCGCTTCTATTACTCCCCTGCGCTAGCTGTTTTTCAGCCTGCCCCAGATAGTAATCGGCGTCTCTTTCTCCTATACCTGACGGCTGGAAATAAAATGCCCTTATTTTAAGGTTGTTTTCTTCGGATACAAGGAACATGATTATATAAAATCTTCCATAAGAACCCACATTTACTTCGTGAATTGTTGTTACAAATTTTTGTGAATCCGGCAAAACGTAAACCGAATACGAGTTTTTCTTGTCGCTAAGGCTGTTTGTACAAAGAGCGGCCTGTTTGTTTGAAGTGGTGGATAACCTGAAAACATCTTTAAGCCTAACGTCTTTTAAGTCTCCGTAATTAGATTTTATTTGGTTAATTACCGCTTGAATGTCTCTTTTTGAAATAATTTCCTTGGCATTGGTTGAAAGCACTTTATATAATCCGTTATAATCTGTATCGTTCATAAGTGTTATGTATGATTTTGCCGCGGTGTCAAACGTGTCTACATCTGTTTTTGAGAGGTCCTTTGTTGTTTCGCAAATAGAAGCTGCCGGATTAATGTTTATATTAACACATCCGATAACCAAACTAATCAAAAGGAAACATATCACGCGGGCATGTGAAACAATAATCTTTATCATAAGTGCTTTTATCAATAG